>CBFDUE010000007.1:0-58360 GCA_965613025.1 uncultured bacterium | reverse complement strand
ATAGAAAAGAGGGTTAAAGAAAGGAAGAAGAGAAAAGAGGAGATCCAGATCCCTAAATTTATTAGGGATATCCTTGAATCACAGAAGAGAGCCTATCAGGAAAAGAAGAGAAAAGAAAAGATACCAAAGTTAAAGATATTTGGTCATGATCTCTTCCTTCTTCCTCCCTCTACCTTTGCACCCATTAGTGCAGTGCCTGTTTCAGATGACTATGTGATAGGCCCAGGAGATGAGATAAGGGTATTGATGTGGGGGAGGATCGATGCGACATATAGTCTTACTGTAAATAACGAAGGTATTATTAACTTTCCTAAGATCGGCCCCCTTACTGTTGCGGGTCTTACCTATAAAGAGCTCAAATCACTTATTAAGAAGAAGGCAGAGGCAATTACAGGGGTAAATGTCCATGTGAGTATGGGAAAGCTCAGATCCATCCAGGTATTTGTACTCGGAGAGGTAAAGACACCAGGAGTATATACAGTGAGTTCTCTGGCCACTGCCATAAATGCATTGCTTACATCAGGTGGCCCAACTACCTTGGGTTCTTTAAGAAGGATACAGGTTAAAAGGAAAAACAAGGTTATTACAGAGATTGATCTATATGATCTTTTGATGAAAGGCGACACTTCAGCAGACATAAGACTAATGCCAGGGGATGTCATCTTCGTTCCCCAGGTAGGCCCTTTAATTACCATCTATGGTAATGTAAAAAGGCCTGCCATATATGAACTGAAGGATAAAAAGACACTAAAAGAGGCCATAAGGCTTGCAGGGGGGCTCTCTCCCATGGCCTATAATCAGAGAATACAGGTAGAAAGATTTGTTAAGTATCAATATAAGGTGGTCTTAGATGTAGGATATGAGGCCCTGGAAAGGCAAAAAGAGATCACTCTGAAAGATGGGGATCTTATAAGGGTATTTCCCATAATTCCAGAGGATATAAACGCTGTCTATCTTTATGGAAATGTCCTTAGACCCGGAAAATATTCATATAAAAAGGGAATGAAGATTAAGGATCTAATACCCAATATAAAAGTATTGAAGAAAGATACATACCTGGACTATGCACTCATTAAGAGATACAGAATTAAAGACATGGAATATGAAATTATTCCCTTTAATCTGAGGAAGGCATTAGGGGGGGATATCGGGCATAACCTTCCTTTAAAACCCTTAGATGAGGTCTATATATTTGATAAATGGACATTTAAAGATAAGCCCTATGCCATAGTTGAAGGAGAGGTAAGAAACCCGGGCACCTATCTGATTGAAAAGATGCGGATAAGGGATCTCATAAAAAAGGCAGGTGATCTTACTGATGAGGCATATATGGAGGAGGCAGAGCTTATAAGAATTGGTAAGGATCAAAGGGAGAAGACCATATATTTTAATGTATCCAAGGCCCTTAAAGGTGATCCAGAGCATAATCTCCTGTTGCAGGATAGGGATAGGATTATCATTCACTCTGTCTGGGATAAGAGGTGGAAAGAGTATGTGTATATTGATGGGGAGGTAAAAAGACCAGGTGAATATAGACTAACTAAGGGTATGCGAATCAGTGACCTTCTATTTAAGGCAGGAATGTTTACAAGGGATGCCTACAGAGGAGAGGCACACCTCTATAGAACTGATCCAGATACAAAAGAGGTCACTATCCTTACATTTAATTTAGATAGGGCACTTAGTGGTGATCCTGAACATAATATACTGTTAAAAGATCAGGATAAGATTGCGATTCATAGTATATGGGAGTACTTACCCAAGCATACTGTTACAGTTACAGGAGAGGTAAATAATCCTGGAGACTACCCCTATGCAGAGAATATGAGGGTAAAGGATCTGCTACTTGTTTCAGGAAATATAAAAGAGAGTGCTTACTTAGATAAGGCGGAGATACTTAGATTTGATATTGTCAGGGGCAAAAAGGTTCAGACAGATCTTATTACCATTGATCTTAAGGAGGCATTAAAGGGGAACCCTTCCCACAATATCCTCCTCCATCCATACGATCACCTTATGGTAAAGAGGATACCAGAGTGGCTGGAAAAGCCATCCATAAAGATTACAGGAGAGGTAATGCACCCTGGAGTATATTTTATAAAGAAAGGAGAGAGGCTTGCATCGGTTTTAAAAAGGGCAGGTGGATTTACCGAATTTGCCTATTTAAGAGGTGCAGTATTTACAAGGAGAGCTGCAAAAAAGGTGCAGGAAAAGACAGTCAGGACTCTTATTGACAGATTAAAAAAGGAGACCTTAGTAAGAGGTGTTAAAGAAAGTGGTGCAGCGATTTCTAAAGAGGATCTGGCAATCACTAAACAGATGCTTGAGGCAAAAAAGGCACTCATCTCGCGACTTGAAAAGATAAAGGTAACCGGAAGAGTGGTAATAAAACTCAGTGCTATACCACTTTTGGAAAGAAGCAAATATAATCTTACCCTTGAAGATGGAGATACACTCTATATCCCCCAGAGGCCATCCACAGTTAATGTGGTTGGATCAGTTTATAATCCCAGCTCATTCCTCTATGATCCCAAGCATCCAGAGGCTGGCTATTACTTGGATATGGCAGGGGGGCCTACAAAGAATGCAGAGGTGGATGAGATATATATAATACTTGCAGATGGATCAGTGGTAGGAAAAAAAGGTGGAAGATATCTTAGGATCGGATGGGATCCACAAGATCAGCGATGGGCATTTATGAGGGGAATTCGGTCATATAAACTGCTTCCAGGAGATACTGTGGTCGTTCCAGAAAAGATCATTGTAACCACATTTAGGCGTTTGCTGCTTGATTGGACTGAGATTATCTATAAGATCGCTGTTGCAGCAGGTGTTACCATTGCCCTATTTTAAAAAAAGAGTTGAATAGCTTATGCAAGAGAGAATAGAGACAAAAGAAAAGGGACAATCCTATCCTCAATATCCCTCCTCCCCATATTATGAAGAGGATGAGATAAATCTGCTGGATCTCTTTATAGTGCTTCTGAAACACAAATGGCTTATCTTTTTTATGGTATTTTTTGCAGGCATTGCATCAGTTATTGTAACCCTTAGAATGCCCAATATCTATAGATCAGAGGCCACAATAGTTCCACGAAAAAGCTCGCAGAGTTCAGGTTCTTCAATACTGAAAGGACTTGGAGGATTTGGTGCAGAGATACTTGGTATTGGTGGAAGTGGTGATCCTCAAAAATTTGAAACCATCCTTAAAAGCAGGGAGCTCACCAAGAGAATAGTTACAAAATACAGTCTCATGCCTGTGCTGTTTAAAGAGGAATGGGATAGTGTAAAGAAGAGATGGAAAAAGAATCCACCACCCACCATTCAGGATGCACACAAGGCATTAATGGGAATGTTACATATAGTAAAAGACAGAAAGAGTGATGTAATGAGAATACAGTTTGACAGTAAAGATCCTGTATTTGCAAAGCAAATGGTAGAAAGATTTATCAAAGAGCTAAGTGAATTTCTGAGAGAAGCAACACTTCGGGATTCTCAGGAAAAGCGGAGATTCTTTGAAGAGCAGCTTAAGAGGACCTCTGATGTCCTGTTAAAAGAGAAGATATATAATCTCCTTGCAAAAGAGATAGAGAAGGAGACCTTTGCAAGGGCACAAAAATACTATGGATTTCAGGTATTGGATCCTCCTGTAGTCCCTGATCTAAACAAGAAGATAAAGCCAAAGAGAAGGATGATATGTATGGTATCAGTTGTAACTGCATTGTTTCTTTCCATATTTCTTGCCTTTTTTCTTGAATATATCCATAACATAAAAGAGAAGGAAGATCCTGAAAGGCTTAAAAAGCTAAAGGAAAGTATGAAATTAAAATAGATTGTTTTCGGGTCTTTTAAGACCCTCGCAATGACAGATTCCATTTACAGCTTTTTCTGAGAGCTTTGAATTTTTCAAAGCTCTCACCTTCCATGATCCATAAAATTTATATCAATTCTATATACTTAATTTTTAAGATCAAGGTAGAATTGACCCATACCAGATTTTTTTGATATGGCTAAGGTATGCAATGGGAAAAGGAATTTGAGATAGCAAAGGTTGCCCTTTTTCGTGCTGAGGAAAAGGTAAAGGGCTTCTTTGGAGATACAGGATACATAAAAGATAAAGGGATAATGGATCCTGTAACAGAGGCAGATCTTGAATCTGAAAAGGTGATAATCTCTACAATCAGAGACCATTTCCCTAAGGATACCATAATTTCAGAAGAGAGAGGGAAAGAAGGAGGGGGATCAGAGAGGGTCTGGATCATTGATCCCTTAGATGGAACCATAAATTTTTCTCATGGCTTTCCCCTATATGGCATCTCTATTGCTTTTGAGATAGAAGGAAAGACTGTGCTTGGCCTCATCTCTCTTCCATATACCAATGAAAGGTTTATTGCAATAAAAGGAAAAGGGGCATTTTGGGGAAAGGAAAGAATTAATGTATCAGAGGTAAGTGATTTAGCTCATTCACTGCTTGCTACAGGCTTTCCCTATGATATATATGAGGGAAATGAGGAACCATTTAAGATATTCTATAAGGTTATGAAGCATGTTCAGGGAGTAAGAAGGCCAGGGTCTGCTGTCTTTGACCTCTGTTATGTGGCAAAAGGGATATTTGACGGGTTTTGGGAGATGGGATTAAAGCCCTGGGATACCGCCGCAGGAGCACTCTTGGTAAGTGAAGCAGGGGGTATTGTAAGTGATTTTCAGGGAAACCCATTTTCTCCCTATAGCAAATCTATAATTGCATCAAATCCATACATTTATGAAGACCTGATTCAGATTATAAGTTCAGGTTAAAATTTTAATTTTTTAATTGGGAATGCCAGAAAAGATGGGCCTCTCTTATAATCTCTTCTGAATCTGTGCTATAGCGAGGGGAGAAATGAAAGAGGGTAAGATTTTTAACACGGGCCTTCCTTGCAATGATGCCCGCTTCCTTTGCAGTGAGATGATATTTGCTGTGAGCCATGTCCCTGTCTCTATCCATAAAGGTGGCCTCAATAAATAGGTGATCTGCCCCCCTTGCAAGATCTATGGCCTTTTCCATATTCTCTTTGCTACCTACTATATCGGTTATATAGGTGATCTTTTGACCTTTTGTGATCTTAGAGATGCGGTCTGAAAGTTCCCTTAGATTGAATTCAAGCTCTTTTTGTCTTCCATCTTTTTTAAATCTTACTATAAATCTCTCATCTCCTTCTGGATTTTTATAGAGTGCCTCTTTGAATTGGTTTATCCAGGGGCCAACAGGTATATCCATCTCATCTAAGGCGCTTTTATCTATATTTATATGAAAATTTTCTATCAGAGAAAAGCCTAAGACCGGGATCTTATGATCAAATATCTCTGTTTCAATAGAAAATGAATCTTCCTCAATTAAACATAAGGAATCTCTCTCTTTTACTTCCATCTTTCCGCCTTTAAAACCCTTGGAGGAGTGAAAAGGCTTCATCAAGATCTCATCTTCCCTTATCTCTCCTGCATTAAATATGAGCTCATTTTCATATTCCTTTATCAGATTCCAATTATATGATCTTATCCTGTTTTCAAAGCACTCCATAAAACCCTCTGGCCCGTATAGAAATATGACCTTATCCCTTCCAATGAGATGCCTTAACAGAGTATCAAATCCAATAAAATGATCAATATGGGTATGGGACACAAATATATGGGTTATCTTTAAAAGATCTCTAATACTTAGGGCATCTAACTTGCCCAGATCAAAGAGAATAGCCCTCTTTTTATAGAGAAACTGGATATACAACCCAGGATCCCCGAAGGGATCATTTATGAGTCTTGGATGAAAGGCGGTCTTCATAATCCTTTTATGTATGAAAGCTTTGCATAACCCCTTCTTACACTGGGGGTTACACCCCCAGACCCCCAAAGATTTACTTAAAATAACCCAAAATTACAGCTTCTTTCTAAGAGCTTTGAAAAATTCAAAGCTCTTATATATTAAATATAAGCTCCCCTCCTCTTTCATCCACTATAACATGAGTCCCTTCACAGATGCTACCATCAAGTATCTTTACTGCAAGGGGATCCTGGATCAGGTTCTGAATCGCCCTCTTAAGTGGTCTTGCCCCGTATACAGGATCATAGCCCTTGTGGGCAATGAACTCCTTTGCCTTATCGGTTAGCTCTATCTGAATCCTCCTCTCTTTAAGCCTGGCATTTAATAGCTCCATCTGGATGTCCACTATCTGTTTTATGTGTTCCATCTCTAAGGAATTGAAGATAATGATCTCATCAATTCGGTTCAAAAACTCAGGTCTAAATGTCTGTCTCAGGGCATCCATAACCCTCTTTCTCATCTCCTCCTCATCTCTTCCGCCAAGCTCCTCTATCCACTGGCTTCCCACATTGGATGTCATGATGATCACGGTGTTTTTGAAGTCCACTGTTCTTCCCTTTCCATCTGTCATCCTTCCATCATCAAGAATCTGTAAAAGCACATTAAAGACTTCAGGATGGGCCTTCTCTATCTCATCAAAAAGGATAACAGAGTAGGGATGTTTTCTGACTGCCTCAGTAAGCTGCCCCCCTTCCTCATATCCCACATATCCAGGAGGAGCTCCAATGAGACGGGCAACGGAGTGTCTTTCCATATATTCTGTCATATCTATACGGATCATATATCTTTCATCATCAAATAAGAATTCTGCAAGTGCCTTTGCAAGCTCTGTCTTACCCACACCGGTGGGTCCCATAAAGAGAAAGGATCCAATGGGCCTGTTTGGATCCTGAAGGCCACTTCTTGCCCTGCGCACCGCATTAGAGACCACCTCTATTGCCCTCTTCTGCCCTACTACCCTTCTGCTGAGCCTCTCTTCCATATGAAGCAGCTTTTCCTTTTCACTTTCCATAAGCTTAGAAAGAGGAATCCCGGTCCACTTTGACACGATCTGGGCAATGTCTTCGCTGTCCACCTCTTCTTTTAGCATCTTTCTCTGAGATTGAATCTGGGAAAGCTCCTGATTTAACCTTTCAAGTTCCTTTTGAAGTTCAATAAGTCTTCCATATTTTAGCTCTGCCGCCTTTGTAAGATCTCCTTCTCTTTCTGCAAGCTGGGCCTGTGTCTTGGTGGAATCAATCTGCTCCTTTATCTCCCTTATCTTTGTAATTATCTCCTTTTCTCTTCTCCAGTGTTCGCTGAGTTTATCCATTTCAGCCCTAAGTTCTGAGATCTCCCTTTCTATTTCCCCTATTCTGTTCTTAGAGCTTTCA
Source organism: uncultured bacterium (assembly GCA_965613025.1). Taxonomy (GTDB): domain Bacteria; phylum Desulfobacterota; class DSM-4660; order Desulfatiglandales; family JALVMZ01; genus CAYTXJ01. Next base: position 51,130 of record CBFDUE010000007.1, on the reverse strand, counting down.
TCTGTCTCTTTACGCAATGCCTCCCTTTCAATTTCAAGCTGAGTGATCTTACGCTGAATCTCATCGATTTCAGATGGCATACTGTCTATCTCAATCCTGAGTCTGCTTGTGGCCTCATCGATCAGGTCGATTGCCTTGTCTGGCAGATAACGATCTGTTATATATCTATGGGATAGGGTAGCAGCAGCTACCAGGGCGGAGTCCTTTATCCTGACTCCGTGATGAACCTCGTATTTCTCTTTCAGCCCCCTTAATATGGATATGGTATCTTCAACTGATGGCTCTTCAACAAGTATGGGCTGAAAGCGTCTCTCTAAGGCTGCATCCTTTTCTATATATTTCCTGTATTCTTTAATGGTGGTAGCCCCAATACACCTGAGCTCACCTCGTGCAAGGGGAGGCTTTAACATGTTAGAGGCATCCATGGCACCTTCTGCTGCCCCAGCACCTACTAAGGTGTGAAGCTCATCAATAAAGAGGATTATCTGGCCTTCAGATTCTGTAATCTCTTTAATTACTGCCTTGAGTCTGTCTTCAAACTCTCCTCTAAATTTTGCACCTGCAATAAGAGCTCCCATATCCAGTGCCACAACCCTCTTACCTTTTAAGGTCTCTGGAACATCCCCCTGCACAATCCTCTGAGCAAGACCTTCCACAATTGCGGTCTTACCTACCCCTGGCTCTCCAATAAGCACAGGATTGTTTTTGGTTCTGCGAGACAGGACCTGTATCACTCTCCTTATCTCTTCATCCCTTCCAATTACCGGATCTAACTTGCCCTGAGCGGCAATAGAGGTGAGATCGCGAGTAAATCTTTCCAGTGCCTGGTATCTATCTTCAGAGGTAGGATCAGTGATCCTCTGCCCCCCTCTTATCTCTTTTAATGCCTTAAGGACCACATCACGGGTAACGCCTCCATTAAGCAGTATCTTGGATGCATCTCCTCCTTCATCTAAAAGGGATAGCAGGATATGTTCCACACCTACATAATCATCCTTCATCTGCTCTGCCTCTTGAAAAGATCTGTCAAGCACCGACTTTGACCTGGGAGATATATATATCTGTGAATAACCCGATACCTTTGGAAGCCTCTCTAAGGAATGGTCCACATCTCTTATAAGTTGATCCCTATTTGCTCCTATCTTTCCCAAAAGGGGAGGAACTACCCCCTCTTTCTGCTCCAACATGGCTTTGAGGAGATGTTCGGGTTCAATCTGTTGGTGTCCAAAACGCTCAGCAAGCTGCTGGGTGTCTTGAAGCATCTCCTGTGCCTTTAGGGTGAATCTATCAAAACGCATGGTTTTTTACCTCCTTAATCTCATATTTTCTTAACTTAAGTTAAGTTGAAAAAATGCTATGTCAATATGGATAATTTTATTTATTTAATAGAGCTTCAAGGCCACTTATTACAAACTGGATGGCAATGACCGAAAGTAGTAACCCCATAAGTCTTGTGAGAACCCTGAGTCCTCCAATTCCCAATCGATCTGAGATAGTATTTCCAAACCAAAAGACCAGAAATACGCATGCACAAGATAACATTATGGCCAGTATGAGTAATGCAAAATTAAGTGGATTGTGCAGACTCTTTTGCCAGACCATAACTGCTGTAATAGCTCCAGGGCCTGCAAGTAATGGAGTTGCAAGGGGAACTAAGGCAATATTTTCTTTTTGGATTCCTTCTTCCTCCTCTTCAATAGTTGTTTTAATTCCGCCCGGAATCAACTTCAACATCTGCAGTGCATATATAAAAAATATAAATCCTCCTGCTATCTGGAATGCCTCAATGCTTATATGGAAGAATCTTAAGATTAGATCTCCACTGATTCCAAAAAAGGACAATATCAAGAAGGCAGAAAAAGTTGAAACGATTGCTAACCTTTTTTTCTCTTGAGAAGTGTTATTTTCGGTGAAGAGTAAGAAAAATGGAAGATTTCCAAATGGATCCATGATAATAATTAGAGTTATAAGAAGGGATAAAAATGTATCATATAGGTCATAGTATTCCATGATATTTTTAATTAAGAATAAATTATATCTTTGGTCAATCTGAGTTTTATGGGAACCTGCAATATATGTGGAAAAAGTTCGGTCATTGTATCTGAGGTGTTAGGTCTTTGTGTGGACTGTATAAGGAAAGATTTTGAATCTGTTTGGCCCTCTTTGAGAGAGCTTCATACTCAAAGCAGAAAGAGATGGCGTCTTCCTTCTGAACCACCAAAGTATCAGGATGGAAAGGCCTGTAATATGTGCATACATGGATGCAGGATCAGAGAGGGGGAGACAGGTTATTGTGGTGTCAGAAGGGTTGAAGGGGGAAGATTCAGGGGAGGGGGTGTAAATGATGGTAATCTCTATTACTATTTTGATCCGCTTCCCACAAACTGTGTGGCATCATTCGTATGCCCTGGATCCAGTGGGTGTGGTTATCCAGAGTATTCGGTAAGCAGTGGTGCAGAATATGGATACAAGAATCTTGCAGTATTTTATCATGCATGCTCCTTTAATTGCCTCTTTTGCCAAAATTTCCACTTTAAAGAGCAGACATTTAGACACATATCTATAGATGCAGAAACACTTAGCGATGCTATTGATGAACACACCACCTGTATATGTTTTTTTGGAGGAGACCCAACGTGTCAGATACTTCACTCCATTGAAAGTGCAAGATTGGCAATAAAGAAGGCTAAAGGAAGGCCCCTCAGGATATGTTGGGAGACCAATGGATCTGTTAATAAGAGATATCTGATCAGAATGGCAGAGCTTGCCTATGAATCAGGAGGATGCATTAAGATTGACCTCAAGGCATGGAATGAGAGCGTGCATATGGCACTATGTGGAGTTTCAAACAAAAGAACGATTGAAAATATTATCCTTCTTTCAGAGATTCATAAAAAGAGAAGGGAGATTCCTCTTTTAATTGTAAGCACCCTGCTTGTGCCTGGATATGTGGACGAAGAAGAGATAAGAAAAATTTCAGAATTTCTGGCATCCCTTGATCCCCATATCCCATACAGTCTTCTTGCATTTTACCCCTGCTTTGTGTTAAATGATCTTCCCACAACCTCTAAGAGACATGCTATGAAAGCAAAAGAAATAGCACAAAAGGCAGGGATTAAAAAGGTGCATATCGGAAATCTTCATCTTCTAAGTGAAGAATACTGATGTCTAAGTTTTCAAATAAAAAAGGCATCTTATGCCTGTGGATACTTCTTATAATTTCATTTCCTATTTCAGAGTCCTATTCAAAGACAAACCTGATTGATTTAATTATTGAATATAATCTTCACTGGAAAAGGGAAAGACTCAAAAATGGGCAGTATGCAGGAGAAGAAGGGATTCTCTGTGTTGATCCAGTTGTGGGAAAGGAACTTGGCCTCAGCACCTTTATTGATAGAGATCTTTTGGAAGGGAAAGAGTTTATGCTTCAGGCTAAAGGCCTGAAGGATAGAATAAATGTGCTTTTAGATACAAAATCTCCTTCAGATGGGGTTCGGGCCCATATAAAGAAGATCGTAAATGCCTATCTGAGATACGTAGAGTTAAAACAGGAAGCACGGAAGAAGATGCTCAGATATAGAGATAGTCTCAGGATGGCATATGATGAAAGAAAGGATAAAGAAAGATGTATAGGGATCTTAAAGAGGCTATTAAGAAGATCTCTAAATAGAAGGGATAATCAATTAAGGGATGCACTGGGAGAGCTCTTCAATATCTTAAGGGGTTATAAAGATCAGGAATTTCCTCTTAATACCGATAACATTGAATTTGTAAACCATATAATTCATTCATTAAAAGGAGATACTTTAAAAAGATATCACCTTGACAGAGTCAGGGATCTTAATCCCTCTTACAATTCCTTACATGCCTTAGAAAAGCTAAGGGAAGAAAATGAGCTAATACCACTCTTTAAAAAGGTATTTAATTCATCCCGGTCCATTCCATATCCAGTGGACCCTCTCCTGTTTCTCTCTTTGATAAAAAGGGAATCTGCCTTTGATCCCTATGCCATATCCCCAGTAGGCGCCGCTGGATTAGCCCAACTTATGCCTGAAACTGCAAGCTCCTTAGGTCTAAAGGTATATATACCTTCCTATTATCTTAAGGCAAAGGGGCTCCTTAAAAGGGAAAGAAGACTGAGAGAAGAGGTATGGAGATACCTTAAAAAGATAAGAGATAAAACTCATATAGAATCTGCAAGGAAGGCCTGGCAAATGAGGCAGGATGCCATAAGATTGAAAAACCAAAGAGAGAGACTCTTTAAAAGATACAGAAGGGAACTTTTAAATAACCCAAAGTGGGATCAGAGATTGGATCCCATGCTTTGCCTATCTATGGGGTTGAGATATTTTTCAGAGATGATGAGACTTAACAGAGGGGATATCAGTCTTGCCCTTGCCTCATATAATGCAGGATATGGAAGGGTAAAGAAGTATAGAGGAATTCCTCCCTTTGAAGAGACCATAACATTCAGAAATATGGTCTTAAGATATTACAGAGAATATCTAAAAAGGATAGGGATAAAGAGTTAATGATATCTCTCCTCTACCCATCTAAGCCATATCCTTTTCCGGTTTTGAAACTTATAGAGCACCTGATCTAAAAGATTTAATAACTCCTGATCAAACAGCTTTTGCCTTGAAAATACAATAAGTTCCCTTTCTAAGGATTCCCAATCTGGTATCTTTTTCTCCTCTCCTGATCTGAATTTTTGGAAATCAAGATGCATCTTTTCTATCCTGCTATCAAATCTTCTTATTGTTTCCCTTATCTTCCTCTTCTCTTCCAGTATGGACATCTTAAAGACCTCCTACGTAGTAAAACTCCCTTATCCCTTCTTGACAAATATATCTTAGTGCTTAATGTAACATAAAATTCAAGAAAATTTTAAATTAAAAAAAATCCTAACAAAATGGAAGAATCCTATGGAGGCTGAAAAGGAACAAGAAAGGGAAGAAACACAAAGAGATCAGGATCTGGCAGAGGAGGAAAAGAGGTCTGAAAGACCTTCTGAAGCTCTATCTAAGGAGGAGTTAGAAAAGAAGGTAAAAGAATTGGAAGAGAAGGCTAACTCCTACTATGATAAATATCTTCGGGCATATGCTGAACTTGAAAATTTCAAAAAACGCTCACGGCGTGAAAAGGAGGAGTGGAAAAGATTTGCCAATGAAGTCCTTATTAAAGAGCTTCTATCTGTATTGGATAACTTGGAGATGGCCTTATCACACTCTGAAAATGAAAATGCATATAAGGCCCTAAAGGAAGGACTGGAGCTTACCCTTAAAGGATTTAAGGATATACTCCTTAGGGCCGGTCTTAAGCCCATTAAAACAGAAGGGGAAAGGTTTGATCCCCATTTTCATGAGGCATTGGGTGAGAGAGAAGATGAAAATGTTGAAGCCGGAATGATCATTGAAGAATTACAAAAGGGATATATGTTTAATGATAGGTTGCTTAGACCAGCCAAGGTTATTGTTTCTAAAGGAAAACCAGACCAGAATTCTGAGAATAATCAATGAAACCTAATCAAAAAATAAGGAGGTAATCATGGGTAAGATAATAGGTATAGATCTTGGAACCACCAACTCATGTGTAGCAGTGATGGAAGGGAATGAACCGGTGGTCATACCAAATCAGGAAGGTGGAAGAACCACACCCTCTATTGTGGCATTTACTGACAAGGGTGAAAGACTTGTGGGACAGGTGGCAAAGAGGCAGGCAATCACCAACCCTGAAAATACCATATTTGCAATAAAAAGGCTAATTGGAAGACGCTATGATGACAAAGAGGTCCAAAGAGATATAAAGATCCTTCCATATAAGATTGTGCGGGCTAAAAATGGGGATGCCCATGTCATGGTAAGGGGTAGAGAATACAGCCCACCTGAGATATCCGCCATGATACTTCAAAAGCTTAAACAGGCAGCAGAGGACTATCTGGGAGAGAAGGTGAAAGAGGCGGTAATTACAGTGCCTGCCTATTTCAATGATAGTCAGCGACAGGCCACAAAGGATGCAGGAAGAATCGCTGGACTGGATGTAAAGAGGATCATAAATGAGCCCACTGCCGCATCCCTTGCTTATGGTCTGGACAAGAAAGGGGACAGAAAGATTGCGGTATTTGATATGGGAGGCGGAACCTTTGATATATCCATCTTGGAAATCGGTGAAGGGGTATTTGAGGTAAAGGCCACAAATGGTGACACCCATCTTGGTGGTGAAGATATTGATCTAAAGGTGATGGACTATCTTGTTGATGAATTCAAGCGGGAACAGGGAATTGACCTCAGAAATGACCGCATGGCACTTCAAAGACTAAAGGAGGCGGCAGAGAGGGCAAAGATGGAGCTATCCACTTCTAATGAGACAGAGATAAATCTCCCCTTTATCACTGCAGATGCAAGTGGGCCAAAACATCTGGTCATGAAACTTACCAGGGCAAAACTGGAATCCCTTGCAGAAGATATCATAAATAGGGTCGTAGAGCCATGTCATATGGCACTTAAGGACTCAGGCAACAGCCCATCTGATATTAATGAGGTGATCTTGGTGGGTGGTATGACCAGAATGCCTAAGATCCAGGAGAAGGTGAAAGAGATATTTGGAAGAGAGCCAAGTAAAGGAGTTAATCCTGATGAGGTAGTGGCAGTAGGTGCTGCGATTCAGGCCGGAGTGCTTGCAGGTGAAGTTAAGGATGTGCTACTGCTTGATGTTACTCCACTTTCATTGGGAATTGAGACCCTTGGTGGGGTCTTCACTAAATTGATTGAAAGGAATACTACAATCCCTACGAGAAAGAGTCAGATATTCTCCACAGCCACAGACAATCAGACAGCGGTTGAGATACATGTGCTTCAGGGGGAGAGGGAGATGGCAGCAGATAATAAGAGCCTTGGGAGATTTCAGCTTGTGGGTATTCCTCCAGCTCCAAGAGGGGTGCCTCAGATTGAGGTAACCTTTGATATTGATGCCAATGGAATATTGAATGTCTCCGCCAAAGATCTCGGAACTGGTAAAGAACAGGCCATAAAGATAACGGCATCCAGCGGTCTATCTGAAGAGGAGATTCAGAGGCTTGTAAAAGAGGCTGAGATGCATGCAGAAGAAGATAAGAGAAAGAGGGAACTTGCAGAGGCAAGGAATATGGCAGACTCTCTGATATATTCTACTGAAAAATCCCTAAAAGAGGTGGAAGACAAACTGGATGAAGCCACAAAGTCTGAGATAAGGGGTGCCATAGATAGACTTAAAGACGCCATGAAAGGTGAAGACATTGAGGAGATAAAGAGAAGGTCTGATGAGCTTACCCAGGCATCCCATAAACTTGCAGAGCATGTATATGCTAAGGCCACTTCTCAGGCCGCCTCTGGCACGGGTTCTTCACAACAGGCAGGCACTTCCAAAGGGGATGACAATGTGGTGGATGCAGATTTTGAAGAGGTAAAGAAATAAGATCAGGATATCTCCTTATGTCAAATAGAAGGGCCATTGTTATGTTCACTATAGCAATGGCCCTTCTGTTTATGTCATGTGGTGTTAGGGAAGAGGTAATAAAGAAGGAACCTATTGAAAAGAGATTAGATGCACAGAGACTATTTTTCACTGCTAAGGAGAGGTTGGAAAGGGGCAATCTTAGTGAGGCATTATATTATTTTAAGAGATATCTTGACACCAATCCCAAAGGGAAGTCCCTATTTGAAACCCTCTATCATATATCAGAGATATATAGAGAGGAAGGAAGACCTACAGAGAGCCTTAAATATCTTATAAGGATTGAATCCACTTTTCCTTATAGTTCGGAGATTGCAGAAATTCAATTTAAGATATTGGAAACTCTGGATCTTTTAAAGAGATATGATGAGATCATATGGCGAGGAGAGAGATGGATGGAAGATCATCCTGATGATCCTCACTTAGAAGATCTGGCACTGATCCTTTCAAGGGCATATAGGGAGAGGGAAAACCGTATTGATGCATTCAGGGATATAATGAAATTAATTGAAAGGGTTGAGGACAGGTATAAGAGGCTAAAGCTAAGTGCCTATCTCGACTCCTTGATAGAGACCGGTTCTTTGGAAGAGTTAAGCACAATGGAAGTATATGCAAAAGGGGATATATTAACTCATATTATCATAAGAAAGGCAGAGCTGCTTTTGGCTGAGAAGGACTATAAAAAGGCACGAAAGATGGCTCTTATCGCTCAACAAAGTGGGATACCTGAAAGATGGAAGAAGAGATTTGAATCCATTATAAATGCCTTAAAAGAGAATATGAGATTTGGAAGTTATACAATAGGATGCCTTTTACCTTTAAGTGGAAAACTCTCTGTCTATGGTAGAGAGGTGCTTCAGGGAATGGAATTGGCCCTTGAACCATTCTCTAAGGATCGGGGGCCAGATATAAGGCTTTTAATATATGATACAGAGGGAGAGCCTGAAAAGGCCTCTGATGGAGTAAAGACCCTATCTAAGGAAAGGGATCTCCTGCTGATCATAGGACCTCTTTTGAGTAAGAATGCAATACCTGCCTCAAAGGAGGCGCAGAGGTTGGGAATTCCCATCATTAACATTAACCAGAAAGATGGGGTAACAGATATAGGAGATAAGGTCTTTAGAAATTTTCTCACCCCTTCCTTAGAGATCTCTTCACTGCTCAAAAGATGCATGTTTGAATATGGATTTAGGAGATTTGCTATTCTATATCCTCAAAACGGATATGGAACATATATGATGAGGATCTTTCAGGATATGGCTACTCAGATGGGTGGACTCATCAAGGCTACCATATCATATGATGTTAATGAGACAGATTTTACCCGTATTATAAAAGAGTTGGTGGGACTTGATACCATCAATGATTCCTGGGTAAAAGAGATGGCATTGCGATTTAAGGCACTTGAAGAGGAAGATACCATATTCTTTTTAAAAGAAAACGAGCCTTACCCCTATGTGGACTTTGAAGCCGTCTTTATTCCGGATATTCCAAGAAGGGTTGCCATGATTGCACCTCAGTTTCCTTATAACAATATCAAAGATGTGGTTCTCCTTGGGACAAGCCTTTGGCAGGATGAAGAGCTTTTAAAGATAGGGGCTGAGTATTTACAAGGTGCCATATTTCCTGTTGGATTCTTTCCTGAAAAAGGAGAGGAAAAGGTAATGGATTTTTTAAAAAGATATGCTGAAAATTTCAATGATCGTCCAGGAATCCTTGCATCCATTGGATATGATACCATATCTTTCATAAGACATGTCATAGAGAAAAATCCCCTAATTAACAGGGAAGACATTTCAGAGGCCTTTATTAAAGTTGATGACTATGATGGTATATACGGAAGGTGGAAATTTAATGCTGATGGGGAGGTAATCCGAACACCCATTATCTTAACCATCCAAGGGAAGAGCTTTGTCCCTTTAAGGGATTAATATTATTCATCTTCTTTGTCTTTAGCTTTCCCTTTGCTGGCAATCGCAGAAACCCATATACTTATCTCATATAGTATCAAAAGGGGGCCTGCCATCATGAACTGGGTAATAACATCTGGAGGAGTCAAGATTGCTGCAATTACAAATATTAAAAGAAGGGCATATTTTCTGTTCCTCTTTAGTGTATCAGGACCAAGAAGCCCCATCTTTGATATAAAGAAGACCACAACAGGTAGCTGAAATATAAGGCCAAATGCAAGCAATAGCTTTATGGAAAAGGAGAAATATTGTTTAACAGAAGGGAGTGCCTGAATATAGTCATTGGCAAAACCTAAGAAAAACTTAAATCCAAACGGAAATACCACAAAATAAGCAAATAGGGTGCCAGATACAAAGAGCAGACTTGAAGAGAGGACAAAAGGTATGAGATACCTCTTTTCATGCTGATATAGACCTGGAGCGATAAACAGCCAGAGCTGATGAAATATGAAGGGTGAAGAAATGACTATCCCCCCTACAAAAGCGGTCTTAATATAGGTAAAAAACATCTCAGGAAGATTGGTAAATATGACCCTATCTCCTTCTGGCATCTGGTTTTTTAAAGGCAACATAAGAATCTTAAATAGCTCTTCCTTAAACAGATAACAGATAATAAATCCAAGACCTACCGATATGGCACAATTAATCAACCTCTTTCTCAATTCCTCAAGATGACTCATAAATGGCTGCTTTTCATCCACATCCATCACTCTTTCTCTTCTCTCTCCTCTTTCTCTTTATCTTTTCTGTAATCTTCAAGCAACTGATCATAATCTTTATACTTAGGAGCCTTTTCCTCTCTGTCCTTTTCCTTATCCTTATCTGAAGAAGATTCAATGGAATTGATCGAATCCATAATATCCCTTTTAATATCAGGTATCTCAGTATCTATATCTATCTCGCTCTTTACCTCTTCAATTGCCTTTTTAAATTCAGCCATTCCTCTGCCCAGGGCCTTAGCAAGTTCAGGTAATCTCTTAGGCCCAATTACTATGAGTGCAATAACCAGGATAATAAGAAGTTCTGGAAAACCTATTCCAAACATATCTTAATCTCCCAAACTCTTTTAAAGTTTAAGTATCATGGCTATCTCATCACAGTCAGGGAATTTGGAACATTTTATACAATCGGCCCAAACCTTATGGGGGAGCATTGATTTACTGATCCTTCTAAAGCCAAATCTTTCAAAATAATCTGGGATGTAAGTCAAGGTAAATATCCTCTTTATCCCAAGCTCTTCTGCCTCTTCAATACATCTTTTGACAAGCCCTGCCCCTATTCCCTTTCTTTGATATCTTTCAAGCACTGCCAGTGATCTTACCTCAGCCAGATCTTCCCAGCATATCCCTAAAGCACATGTTCCCACTAATTCATCTGTCTCTTTTTCTTTACAGATCCAGAAGTCCCTTAAATGATCATATATCTCACTTAGGGATCTGGGAAGTAATAGGTTCTTTTGGGCATAGAGATTAATAAGATTATGAATCTTTCTAACATCTGTAATATGTGCCTTTTTAAGATGAATTCCCTTCAACCCTTACCTCCTCGGCATCTATACCATCCTTAAGACGTATCATCTTGGCCCTATACTTTGCCTCCTGATATGGCATCTTCTCGTTTAGTCTTACCCTATAAAAGGTCTTGCCATTGATATCTACAGGGATACAGATAACAGCATATCCCCTGCTCTGTAAAGCCTTTAACATCCTGACTGCTGCATCCTTATACCTAAAGGATCCAAACTGGATGGTATATACTGCGCTATCATACCCCTCAGGTATCCTCTTAAGCCCTTCTCTAAATTCATCTACCTTCTCCTTAACACTACATAAAAAGGTAAGCCCCCCTGGTATGTATCCCTTTCCCACCATTATTCCCAAGGAAAAGAACCACATTAAGAGGATAAAGAGAAGGAATAACGATAGCATCAGGCTAAAAAAGGTAAATTCAATCCTATACTTACGTGATGCTCTATATTTCATACTCCTATTTGACATATCCCTTTACATCCTCTCAGGAGCAGACACTCCTAACAGAGATAGCCCTTTAGCGATCACTGCCCTTACCATATCTGTTAATACCAATCGGGCTATACTCATTTCTCGCTCTGAACTTAATACCCTCAATTTAGGGTCTCTGTTTCCCATATTAAAATATCTGTGGAAGAGGGAGGCAAGTTCTTGAAGGTAATAGGTAAGCCGATGAACCTGAAATGTCCTGCATATATCTTTGAGAAGATAAGGAAATTCAGACAAGATCTTTATTATCTGGGTCTCTTCTGAAAGGGTCAACAGGTCCAAAGGATATTCACTGGCTTCAACCCTTATACCCTCTGCCTCTGCCTTTCTAAATATGCTACATGCCCTTGCATGGGCGTATTGAACATAATAGACCGGGTTTTCGCTATCTTTTCGCTTTACAAGATCCACATCAAAATCCAGTGGAGAGTCATGGCTCTTGGTAAGAAACACAAATCTTACTGCATCCACACCCACCTCATCTATCAATTCTTTCAGTGTTACATAATCCCCGGCCCTTTTAGACATCCTGACCTCTTTCCCTTCTCTGTATAGCTTTACAAGCTGGATGAGAAGCACAGAGAGCCATCCTTCATCAATACTGCATGCCTTAAGGGCTGCTTTTATCCTGTCTATATATCCATGATGATCTGCACCCCATATATTTATGGCCCTATCAAATCCCCTCTCCCACTTGTCTAAATGATATGAGATATCAGACGCAAAATAGGTAAATACACCATCACGCTTTTTCAATACCCTGTCTTTTGTATCACCAAAAAGAGAGGTCTTAAACCAGAGTGCTCCATCTTTTTCATATATATATCTACTATATCTATCCAATACTCTTTTAAGTGAACCTGAGCCATATAGCCTCTTTTCAGAAAACCAGATATCAAAGGGACATCTAAAGAGTTCAAGATCCCTCCTAATCTCATCTAACATCTTTCTACTTCCTACCTCAGCACATAATTTAATTGCCTCCTCTTCATTCAGAGATTCAAGGGAATGCACCTTTTCTATCACATCTGAAAGCTCTTCTATATATGATCCACGATAACCGTCTTCAGGAAATGGATAATTTGGATCTCTCTTCCTTTTCCATACACTGTATATGGATCTTCCCAATAGCTCAATCTGCCTTCCTGCATCATTTATATAGAATTCCCGCACCACTTCAAATCCACAATAGGAGAGTATCCTACAGAGGCTATCTCCTAAGGCTGCCCCCCTTCCATGACCCAGATGGAGTGGGCCGGTGGGATTAGCGCTTACAAATTCCACCAATACCCGCTTTCCCTTACCAAGATCAGAGCTCCCATAGTCTTCCCTTCGACTATGGATATGGGAAAGGAGCTTGGGCCACTCTGAATCTCTTATAAAGAAATTTAAAAAGCCAGGGCCTGCAACCTCCACCCTCTCAAATGCCTCATCTTCTATCCTATCTCTTAGCATCATTGCAATATCCCTTGATGATATGCCCTGAGAACTTGCCAGTAACATTGCAATATTGGTTGAAAAGTCACCATATCTCTGATCTGGAGGGGTCTGAATCATGATTTCTGGTATAGGTCCCTCTTTTAATCTGCCCTCTTTAATCAGTCTTTCCACTGCCCCCCTTACCGCTAAATATACCTTACCTTTCATCCCTATATTCCTTTCTATTGGAATTTCCTATGGAACAGAATATCTCATAAGATATGGTTCCAGCCCATTTTGCAATCATATCCGCACTGATCATAAGATCTCCCTGCCCACCTAAGAAAATAACTTCATCCCCCGCTCTTACATCCTCTATATGAGTTACATCTACAACTGTCATATTCATACAGACCCTTCCCAGTATCTTTGCATATCTTTCCCTGATTATCACTCTGCCCCTATTTGAAATGCCTCTTGGTATTCCATCCCCATATCCCACCGATGTAATAGCGACCTTTTTAGGAAAAGTGGTTGTATAGGTTGCACCATAGCTTATGGGCATCCCCTCAGGGAGTTCTCTTATCTGAATAATCTTACCTTTAAGGTTCATGGCCTGTCTGAAGGGAATCTCAGTATCAAAATCAGGTGAGGGCATACCGCCATACATAATGATTCCAGATCTTACCAGTTGAAAATGTGAATCATTGAATCGGAGAATTCCTGCACTATTTGAAAGGGAAGAGAGTTTAAGCTCAAAACCGTGTTCAGAGGCAAGATGGATCATCTCTTTAAACCTTTTTATCTGGGCTCTGGTAAAATCATCCCTTTTGGGATCATCCGCACACGATAGATGTGAGAAAAGACCAATAAGATTTATATTCTTTAATCTCTTTATCCTCTGAAGCACCGTCCATAGCTCTTCATATAGAAGGCCCAGTCTTCCCATTCCGGTGTCAACCTTTAAAAATATATTCACAGTCTTTCCATGCCTCCTTGCAGCTCTGTCTATTACTTCAATCATTTCCATATCATAAAGGACAGTTATAAAATTATGCTTTATTACCGTATCTGCCTCCAGACCACTCTCTATACCGGTCAAGATCACAACTGGCAGATCAATTCCTGAAGCCCTTATCTTCAATGCCTCATCCAAGAATGCCACACCTAAGTAATCTACCCCCTCTTCTTTCAATATATGGGAGATCGGGATCATCCCATGTCCATAGGCATCGGACTTTACCACTCCCATAAGCAGAGTATCATCTGCTAAGACAGCTCTTATCATTCTGATATTATGTCTTATTGCTGTAAGATCTATGATAAGTTCCTTCCACATAATATCTTTCTTTGCCCAAAGGATAATATATCAATTAAAATGCCTATTCAATAGATAGAATCTAACAATATAATTGACTTTAATATGATTTTTAAGATAACTGTCTAAATTTATGTTCAATATAGATACATATGACTATAACCTTCCAAAGGCTCTCATTGCACAAGAACCCCTCAAAGAGAGGGATAGCTCAAGATTGATGTATCTTAGGAGGGAAACAGGAGATATATCAGAGCACATATTTAAAGAGCTTCCTGACCTCTTAGAAGAAAGGGATACTATCGTTATAAATGATACAAGGGTTATACCGGCTAAGATTATCGGAAAGAAGCCTACAGGTGGAAGAGTGGAGATCCTGATACTCAATGAACCCATAGATGATAAGGGCTTAAGATTGTGTCTTATCAAGAGCTCAAAGAGAATGAAAGGGGGGCAGAGGATAGATCTGGATGGAGAGATGGAAGCAGAAGTGGAAGAATCCTTAGGAGATGGATTCTACAAACTAAGGTTTTCAGGCAATCTTTCCATAGATGAATTTTTAAGATACAAAGGCCTTATGCCAATACCTCCATATATAAAGAGAAGGGAAAAAGATAAAAGAGATAGATTAGACAGAGAAAGGTATCAGACCATATTTGCAAAGAAAGATGGCTCCATTGCTGCTCCCACTGCTGGTCTTCACTTTTCTGAATATGTGATAAATAAACTTAAATCTAAGGGGATTGCGATCTATCCCATCACTTTGCATGTGGGATACGGCACCTTTAAACCGATCAGATGCAGAGATATAAGGAATTATAAGCTACCAGGAGAGTATTACAAGATAGATAAAAGGGTGGCTGAGGGGATCAATGAGAGGAAGAAAAAGGGGGGCAGAATAATTGCCGTTGGGACGACGGTGGTCAGGGCCTTAGAGAGTGTTGCTGATAAAAGTGGAAAGATAAGACATGGAGAAGGAGTAACAGAGCTATTCATCTATCCATCCTATAGGTTTAAGATAGTGGATGGGATGATAACTAATTTTCATCTTCCTCGCTCCTCTCTTCTTCTTTTGGTATGTGCATTTGCAGGTGTGGAGCTAATAAAGAGGGCATATGGATTGGCAATTGAAAAGAGATACAGATTCTATAGCTATGGAGATGCTATGCTCATAATATAAATCCCTGAACAGAGAGGCAGAGTTGGAATTTAGAATATTACATCAATCTCACAGTTCCCGGGCCCGTATATGTAAGATCAGGACATTGCATGGAGAATTTACCACACCTATATTTATTCCTGTAGGGACTCAAGGAACTGTAAAGGCGGTATGTTCAAGGGATCTGGAAGAGTTAGGTGTTGAGATACTGCTTGTCAACACCTATCATCTATACCTTAGACCAGGCCATAGTGTCATTAAAGAGATTGGAGGGATCCATTCCTTTATGGGATGGAATGGACCGGTGCTCTCAGATAGTGGAGGATTTCAGATATACAGCCTGGCAGATTTAGCTGAGATAAGCGAAGAAGGGGCCAAATTTAGATCCCATATCGATGGCTCCACTCACCTGCTTACTCCTGAAAAGGCAGTGGAGATACAGGAGGCATTGGGTGCAGATATCATTATGTGCCTGGATTACTGTATCCCCTATACATCTCAATATGATAAGGTTGCAAGGTCTGTTGAGATTACAACTAAATGGGCCTTAAGATCTATTAAAAGAAAGATGAAAAATGGGCAGGCACTCTTTGGAATCATCCAGGGTGGCACATTTTGGGAGCTTAGGGAAAGATCTATCTCAGATCTTCTGAAATTGGATTTTGATGGATATGCCATAGGAGGGCTCTGCGTAGGTGAGGAGGACAAGGCCAGAGAGGAGATTGTAAAGGCCACTGCATTAACTTTACCAAAGGATCGTCCCATATATCTTATGGGAATTGGAAGACCTGATGAGATAGTAGATGCGGTAAGCTATGGAGTCGATATGTTTGATTGCGTGCTTCCCACCAGAAACGCTCGAAATGGGACGCTATTTACCTGGAGTGGAAAGATTAATATCAGGAATTCCAGATATAAGGAAGATCAACATCCGATAGAAGAGGACTGCAATTGCTATACATGTAGCAGATATAGCAGGGCCTATCTTAGGCACCTCTTTAACACAAAAGAGCTCCTTGCCTATAGACTTAGCACAATACATAATCTAAGTTTCTTTTGTAGATTTATGGAAAGGCTTAGGGAGGCAATAAAGATGGACAAACTGGATCAGTTTAGGAATACTGTCTTAAAGATATTTGGATAAAACTTTTAGGAGGAAGATATGGATTTTTTAGCCTTTGCAATGGGAACCGGTGCTCAAGGTCAAGGTGGAGGGGGTGGATTTGGAGCATTTATCCCCTTGATACTTATGTTTGCCATATTCTATTTTTTACTGATCAGACCCCAGCAAAAGAGGGCAAAACAGCATCGGGAGATGATTGCATCTTTGAGGAAAGGGGATAGGGTGGTAAGTTCAGGGGGGCTTCATGGTGTGATTACCAATGTAAGTGATGATGTGGTAACAATGGAGATCGCACCTAAGGTAAGGGTTAAGGTATCACGAAACTCAATAGCAGCTCTTATTAAGAGAGGAGAACAGATAAAGGAGTAGAGAGGTGGAAAGAAGACTTAAGTGGAAGATATCTATTGCTGTATTCCTTCTTATTGTGGCCTTTATCTATCTGTTTCCATCAACCTCAAAGAAGCTACCTACCTGGTGGCCGGATTTCTTCCCTAAGGAGAAGATCCATCTGGGTTTGGATCTTCAGGGTGGAATGCATCTTATACTGGAAGTTCAGACTCCAAAGGCAGTGGAAAGCAATCTTGAAAGAACAATAGAGGATCTGAGATATGATCTTAGAAAAAATCACATAAGATACCGAAAGATTGAGAGGCTGGAGCTCACGGGGATAAGACTGGAACTCTTTCGCCAGGAGGATCTATCTAAGCTAAGTGATATCCTGGAGCGTGAATATCCGGATTTCTATTTAGCCCACAGCCAGGGTGAAGCTAATGCCTTGAAGATAGATATTATACTAAAAGAAAAGGCAAGACACAATATTATGAAGATGGCCTCTTCGCAGGCCCTTGAGACCATCAGAAACAGGATTGATCAGTTTGGGGTAAGAGAGCCGGATATAAGACCCCAAGGAGAGAATAGAATATTGATTCAACTTCCAGGGATAAAAGACCCTAAAAGGGCCATATCTCTGATTGGCAAGACAGCCAGGCTTGAATTTAAGCTGGTTGATGAAACCCACAATATAAGAAAGGCATTAAAGGGGGATATCCCTCCAGGGAGGATAATTCTCTACAAGGTGATAAGGGGGGAAGGCGGGATAATAAAAAAAGAGCCCTTTTTACTCTACAAGAGAACCCTTTTGACAGGGGAGTACCTTACTGATGCCAGGGTTCAGATTGATCCCCAATACGGAACCCCCTATGTATCACTTTCCTTTGACTCAAGGGGTGCAAGGATATTTGAAAAGATCACAGGAGAAAATATAGGAAGAAGGCTTGCCATTGTGCTGGATAACAATGTCTATTCAGCCCCTGTTATCAGAGATAAGATAAGTGGCGGCAGGGCTCAGATAACAGGCAATTTTACCATGCAAGAGGCAAAGGATCTTGCAATAGTCCTTAGGGCAGGATCTCTACCTGCTCCCATTAAGATATTGGAAAATCGCACAGTGGGGCCATCGTTGGGAAGAGAATCCATAGAAAAGGGATTTAAATCGATGATCATTGGTGGAGTGCTTGTCCTGATCTTTATGGTGATATATTACAGGATATCCGGATTGATTGCCGATCTGGCTCTGCTATTAAATGTGGTTTTCATCATGTCGGCCCTCGCATTCTTTGGGGCCACCCTTACTCTACCAGGGATTGCAGGGATTATACTTACAATCGGTATGGCAGTGGATGCAAATGTGCTGATCTTTGAAAGGATTAGAGAGGAGCTGAGACTGGGGAAATCCCCAAGAGCCGCCTTAGATAGTGGATACAGCAAAGCCATAATAACCATATTGGATGCCAATGTAACCACATTTATCGCTGCATTGGTCCTATTTCAATTTGGAAGCGGTCCCATAAAGGGATTTGCTGTAACCTTAAGTATTGGAATAGTGAGCAGTTTTATAACGGCTGTATTCCTTGCAAGGATAATATTTGACTATCTGATAACTTATAGAAGATGGAAAAGGATTAGCATCTAAGCAGGAGGACAGGATGCAGATCATAAGACCCGATATTAATATAGACTTTGTAGGTAGAAGAAAGATAGCCTTTTTTTTCTCATCCCTACTCATTGCACTTACCATATTTACACTTATAATCCGCAAAGGCCCAAACTTGGGGGTGGATTTTACAGGTGGTATTGTAATCCATATCAAGATGAAGCAGGAATTCTCACCTGCTGAGATAAGAAAGACTCTTAGTCCCATTGGCCTTGAAGATAGTATTGTCCAAGAATTTGAGGAGAGGGGTTCCCATGAATACCTTATAAGGGTAAGGAAAAAGGGGATAGGACTGAGCGGGCTGGATGATAAGGTAAAAGATATTTTGGAAGATAGATTTGGAAAGGTGGAAATTAGAAGGATCGAGATGGTGGGGCCAAAGGTAGGAAAGGATTTGAGGGAAAAGGCTCTTCTTGCCATCTTTTATTCCATACTGTTTATGGCTATATATATCTCTGGAAGGTTTGAACTGAAATGGACCATAAGCGCCATTATGGCATTGGCATTGGCAGTGGTAGTATATATTGCCTCTCTTATGGGAGTGGGATTGAGCTGGCTTATAATTATTGCCCTGATCGTTACCCTGCTTCTGTGCTGGTTTCTAAAACTTAGATATGCTCTGGGCGCGATTGTTGCTCTGATCCATGATGTAACCATAACCTTAGGGGTATTTGCATTTACAAATAAGGAGATATCCCTTTCAATTATTGCCGCTTTCCTTACCATTGTAGGTTACAGTCTAAACGATACCATTGTGGTCTTTGATAGGATAAGAGAGAACATAAAACGTCTCAGGAAGGCCCCATTTACCCAGATTATGAACCGAAGTATAAATGAGACCCTAAGCAGGACCATATTGACTTCAGGGACAACACTCCTGGTGGTATTTGTGCTGGTCATATTGGGCGGAGGAGTAATTCACGATTTTGCCTTTGCCATATTGATCGGAATCATTGTGGGGACCTATTCATCCATCTATATTGCCAGTCCTGTTTTGCTTTTATGGGAGGATTCTTCTGGAAAGAGGAGCAAGGCTTCAAGATCAGCTAAATAGCAATCTCCCTGGTATTGCAAGGGAAAGGAAAAGGCTTAAAAAAAAGAGGAAAAGAGCATACATATCGGCATTCTTTTCAATTATTATTCTGTGCCTTATCCTATGGTCTTTGTATTGTATCTTTACAGAAAAAAGGGAATTCTATTTTATAGAGATTAAAAGAAATGGGAATCTGGTAACTATTCATGATGGAGATATCCTCTACCTAAATCCAAGGGATATTATTAAGATTGAAAAGATATCCACCGGTATCTGCCTTCAGAGGGGGGTTGGGCTATTCTGTGAAGGGATAGATATAAAACCGCTTTTAAAAGAAGAGTTGCCTATCTGGACACTTCTTCCATCTAAGGATATACTTCAAGATTACAGATACAAGATACAGATAAAAAAAGGCGAATTTATACTTGGTGAATTTACCATAGATATTAGGCCTACTGAAGAGGACATACTTGAAAGATTAAGGACCATAATCGGTAGAGAAAAGAGATTGAGTTTCTTAAAGAGGGCTAAGAGCCTCTTTCCTAAAAGTGAAAAGATCACAGATGCCCTAATTAGTGAATATGAAAGACAATCAAGATGGAAAGAGGCAATCTCTCTTTTAAAGAAAAAGATAAAAAGAGCTCCTAACAAAGAGGATCTTCTAAGGATAATAAGATGCCTTCAGATAACGGGTGATAAGGATCAAGTAACCGTATATTTAAGGAAACTCATATCCATAGAGCCAGAAAATCCTGTATTTAGAATAAGGCTTGCAGACCTATATGTGGAGTTAAAGAGATATAGAAAGGCCGCCATACAATATGAAAAGGCACTTAAGGTCTTAAAAGGAGATGAAAACAGATTCATACTATATAGAAACTTGGGATATCTTTATAGAAAATTAAAAAAGGTGGACAAAGCAATTAAATGCCTGATTGAGGCATCTAAGATCTCTAAGGAGCCAGAGATATATTATGTATTATCCCAATTATATGAAGAAAAGGGTGATAAAAGGCGTGCTTCAGAGTATCTAAGTAAGGTCATCTCATTAAAACCAAAGGATCTGGACTCCAGGATAAAGATAGCCACCCTGTTGTATCAACTTGGAAGGCTTAAAGAGGCAAAGGGTCATCTTAGATTTGTCTTAAGACATAGAAGTGATGATTTAGATGCCTTAGTTATGCTATCTAAGATAGCTGAAAAGGAAGGAAATAAAGAGGAGCTAAGATCCATCTATGAAAAGATCCTTAAGGTAGATCCCAAAAATGAAAATGTGATTCACAACCTTGCAATTCTATATTATGAGATGGGAAGTTATGGAAAATGCATTAAATATCTCCAGACCTTAATAAGAATACACCCCAAATCATTTCAATATCATATGCTGCTTTTCAATTCATATAGGAGATTAAAACAGGACTCAAAGGCATATAAAGTGGCAAAAAAATTGATTAAACTTAGGCCTAAAGATAAAAGGATCTATCTCTTTATATTTGAATATCTAAAAAAGAAGGCAAGATATAGAGAGCTTGTAAATATCTTTAAAAATGCCGTAAAATACAACCCTAAAGATATACAGTTAAGAAGATTTTTAGCATATTCATTTATTAAAACCGATAATCTCAGAGCTGCAAAAAGAGAACTGGAATTTATCCTAAAGCTCAGGCCTAAGGAGAAAGAGACCCTATATCAACTGGCAATCTTAGAAGAGAAGCTTGGAAATATGGATAAGGCGATCTCTTTGATTAGCAAAGCGTATGGCATAGATAAGAAAGATGTTCAGATCCAAAAATCCTATAAGAGACTGCTCTGGGAGAGAGCAAAAAAGAGGGAAAGTGGGGGAGATTATAGAGGAGCAAAATCGGATTATGAAAAGATTATGAGACTATGGCCAGAGGAAAAGGAGGCAGAAGAAGGATACTTAAGGATGAGGTTAAAGGAGCTTGAGATAAGATGAGGCCTGAAATTGAGGTATGTGCAGCGATGATCTATAAGGATGGTAAGATCTTAATTTCTCAAAGACCTAAGGGTGATAGATATGAAGGAAAATGGGAATTCCCTGGCGGAAAGAGAGAAGAGGGTGAGGATCTCAAACAGTGTATTGAAAGGGAAATCAGAGAGGAACTCGGTCTTAAGATAGAGACAGAAGAGATACTATTTGAAACCCTCTATGAAATGAGAGAAAGAAAGATAAGGATCTATCTTTTAAGATGTAAATTAAAGGGTATGGTAAAGAAAAAAGATCCATCTTTTCATCTATACAGATGGGTCACTCTTAAAGAGGCAGAGAAATATGATCTACTGCCTCCTGACAGGGAATTTATAAAAAAATTAAGACAAATTGATTTAAATTAGTTTATATTAAGTTTTTTAAATTTAATGGATATTTCATCTTCTGATTTTGTTATCTCCCTATCAGGGCCTAAGACCTTAATTAGTGCATCCTTCTGCCCCTCATTGAGGATCTTTCCAAATTCTCTGAAATGGGAAAGTCCTGTATTTAATACTTCAGATCTTATCTTCTGTCTTATGGTATGGGTATCACCGGTGAGATACCTTAACATAGAGACAAAGCCCTTTGCATCTGGCAGCCTGTATTTATCTATCTCCCCTATGGTTCCAATTATTGCCCTTTCAAGTTCCATTTTGTTTAAAGAGACATTTTCTAAGAACCTCCCAGTCTCTTTAAATACATCTATGGTCTTTACTATATGAGGATCTCTGTAGGATAAAAAGATCAGTGTCTTTGAAAACCTGTTTAGATTACAGAAGGCACCATATGCTCCGCCCTGGACCCTTATCCTATCCCAGAGATAGGAATTTCTTATAAACCTGGAGATCACCATATATGATCCATTAAAATCAGGGATATACTTAGATAGATCGATCCCCATTCCAACATAGTTTACCTGAGAGGGAAATATAATTGCCTCTGGCATATGGCTTAGCTCAGGTTCCCATCTATAGGATCTTATAGGAGAATCTGAAAAGAGCTCAAACAGGGAAATAAGCTCATCTTGAATCTTTATAAAACACTCCTCATCTATTGTGATATTTATTATTACCCTTTGCCTTTTAAATACCTCAGAGTATAGGGATCTAAGATCTTCAAGGACCTTATCCCAACTATCTTCTACCCTCCCTTTAAGCTCTTTTAAAAACCAGAGATAGCTGATACCACCTGTAATCTCCTCTAACCATCCCGCATCATTTAAACCGGCTGAAATCCTTGTCCCTACAATTCTATGTCCAGAGGGAATAAGGGCCTCTTCAAATCTGGCCTTCTCTTCCAAGACCATCTGAAGGAATCTCTCCCTGTTGTTTAGAAGAGGTATGGTAAGTATATCTCTATATATATCCATAAGTGCATGTGCCTGCTTAAATAACGCCTTTCCCCTTAAAAATAACCATGCAATGGGCTCTCTAAGATCTTGTCCATGAGATATAAACATTGTTGGAAATATTCCACCTGTCTCTCTTGCAATCCTTATAGATAGAGAGACATAATTCTCCTTTTCTGTGCCCATCTCAAGAAGTGCTCTTCCAAAAAGCGGAATATAGGGTAAGAGCCTCTGAGGTAGAGAACTCAGATTAAAGCCCATGTCCAGATAGATGATGCCGTTGGTCTTTATATTATGGAAGAGAAAGGTCCCTTCTTTATCTATGATCTTCTCTATCGGAATCTCTTTTTCCTCTCTTTCAAGGTCTGAGATACTTAGCGTTGGAAGCTTTGAAAGGGCATCTATAGGATCTGGACTTGCTTGTCTCTTTTTAAGCTTTCTATTTATCTCTATAATCTCTTTGATCTCTTTGTCTTTCATCTTGCTCCTTATCTCTCTTAGCCATTGCCTTTCTCTTTCTGCCTTCCTTTGAAAAAACCCTGGATCGGCCTTAAGAGTAACTACAGTCCTATGAGTATTTTCTAAAAAGAGGTCATTTAAGATGTTTTCAAAATAGAATCTATCCCTATCTAAATCCCTTTTAATATCCTTCAAATATCGGTCAAAGCAAAGTATTTCCATGGGATTTTCCCCATAGAGCCATATGCTGAGCGACCTTAGCATCAGAATAAGACCTCGTGGAAGTCCTCCAGTATTATTTTCTCTTAGTATAAATTCCACACTATTTAAGGATGCTTCAACTATATCCTTAGGTATTCCATTCCTGATAAGTGATTCAATGGTAGAGAATATAAGATCTTCCACCTTAGAAGAATCTCCAGATCTTATGCCTTTAAGTCCGGTTGAAAAGAATAGCTGTCTAAGTTCATCTTCAAGACCCACTCCTGCCAACTCCTCACCTAGGCCTGAGTCAATAAGTGCCTTTCTAAGAGGAGATGCCGGTGTTCCGATAAGGATATGCTCTAAGATATGCAGTGAAAAATTGGTCTTTAGATCCATTGTCTCTGAAAGTAGCCAGTTTATGGTAAGCATCTCTCTCTCTTCCTCTCCCTCTCTGATAGGATAAGGCCTTTCAATCTTCTTTGGTTTGGAAAATCTCTTTTGAAGTGGCACTATGGAATCTATACGCTTTTTTTGAAAATCTTTTAGATATTCATGGACTATATTAAATCTCTCCTCTTCACTGTCATCACCATAAAAGAATATATAAGAATTGGATGGATGATAGAACCTTTCATGAAATCTTTTAAATTCAGAATATGTTAATTTTGGGATCTCTTCAGGATCACCTCCGGAATCAAAACCATAGGGAGTGTCAGGGAAAAGGGATCTTCTGGACAGTTCCATCAATAGATTATCAGGTGATGAATGCGAACCTTTCATCTCATTGAACACCACCCCTTTTATACTTAACTCACCATCTGGCGAATCCAATTCATAATGCCAGCCCTCTTGATAGAACTTATAGGGATCAAGCAGGGGGAAAAAGACCGCATCCAGATAGACATCAATAAGATTATAAAAGTCTTTTAGGTTTTGGCTTGCAACAGGGTAACATGTCTTATCAGGATATGTCATGGCATTTAAAAATGTCTTAAGAGAACTCTTTAAAAGCTCCAAAAAGGGCTCTTTTAAGGGATATTTTCTGGAGCCACAAAGAACGGAATGTTCCAAGATGTGTGCAATTCCAGTGCTATCCTTTGGAGGTGTCCTAAAATTTATTCCAAAGACCCTATTTTCATCATCATTTAATATAGAAAATAGCCTTGCACCTGTTACCTCATGCTCATATAGGGCGGCCTTAGATGAGATCTCCTCTATCTCTCTCTTTTCTATGAGATGAAATTCCTTCATCTTCCCCTCCCAATCATACTTATTAAAAAGATCCTTCCACTTATATGCCTGAATGAGGATGTATCAGGTGGAAGCCTTTTCATAAGATCTAACCTTATTGAAACTTAGATAATCAGTCAATCCATATTGAAATCAGATCAGGTAAGACACAGGGCATAATGTCCAAAGGCACAAAATTAAACCATTAACCTGTTACAAGGGGGAAAAGAATGGAAGAATTATTTTGGGTTGGAATAATACATAGGGTTATGATAAGAGAAAGGAGGGTGATGGTAATGCATCTATTTATCTTCATTATTTCTATGATATCTATCTTACTGCAAGGGAATATGTCCTTTGGCAAGGAGGCCGTGATCAATTTTTGGAGCACTGAGGTAGAAAAGGACAGGATAAGAATTCAGGAACAGATTGCCAAGGGATTCAGGATAAAGACAGGGGTCAAGGTCAGGATCATACCTGTTGATGAGAATCATCTTTCAGAGAAGGTTACTGCTGCATATGCGGCAAGATCATTGCCAGATGTGATCTTTCATCCTATTGAGTTTTCCCTTGGGTTCTGTAAGGCAGGTATATTTGATGAAAGGTGGGCAACAGAGGTGATAGAGGAATTAGATGAAGGCACATTTTTTAAAAGGGCACTTGAGATGGTAAGATATAAGAAGGGTTATGCTGCTGTCCCTGCTGATGGATGGGGGCAGCTCTTGCTTTATAGAAAGGACCTCTTTAGGCAAAAGGGTCTAAAGACTCCGAGAAGCTGGGACTTGATCCTTGAGGCTGCAAGGCTACTTCATAGACCTCCCAGACTATGGGGTATTGAAATAGCAACAGATCCAGGTCAGATCTATACCCAGCAGGTATTTGAACACTTTGCCTTATCAAATAATGTTACCTTAGATAAGATCGATAGCAAAGAGATGCTCCAGACACTCAATTTCTATAAAAAATTATCGAAATTTTCACCCCCGGGCAATATCTATTGGTTACATACAAGGATGGACTATCTTCTGGGTAGAGCCGCAATGGTTATATGGTCACCATTTATTCTGGATGAGCTGTCAGGCCTTAGAAAGGATCAGCCTGTTCTTCCAGACATAGAGAAGAAACAAAAAGGCTATCTTGCCAAAAACACAGGTTTTGTTGGCATTATAAAAGGGCCTAATGGTAGCGCACAATACGGGCAGATAAACTGTTTTGGTATTACAAGGGATGCAAACAAGGTGTATGCAAAGAAATGGGTAAAGTATCTGCTATCAGAAGGATATCTAAGCTGGCTTGGCATGGCAGCAGAAGGCAAACTGCCTATGAGAAGGGGAACCAAGCAGAATCCCCTACTCTTTATTGAAGGCTGGAAAGGGCTTGAGTTTGGAATAGATACAAGGGCAAGGATATCTGATAGATATGGAAATGAACTACTTGAAGAGATACTATGTTCTGTAAATGGCTTTTCCCGCTGGGGGTTAGAACAGGGGAGAGGGCTTCTTATATCAAGGTTATATGGCACAAAACTTCTACCCAAGATCCTCAAAAGATTCCTGAATAATGAACTTACTGCACAACAGGCCTCAAAAGAGCTTGCTCAAAGAATCAAGGCACTGATGAAACAGGATGGCAAGGGCAGATAAGGCTTATAGCCAGGAGAATAGATTTGCATTTATAATGCTTGCACCTACTGCCCTGATAGTGTTTTTGATAGTTATATTTCCTGTCATATGGAACATATGGCTCAGCCTTAGGCCTGTAGGGCTTTCAGATCTGAGAGACGGTAATCTTTTTTCCCCAAACTTAACTCTTATAAATTATAGGAAGGTGATAGGTGATACTGAATTCTGGCCTTCACTAATAATTACCCTGATATATGCGATCTCTGGAAGTGCCCTCTCTATTGGGTTGGGGCTTGTAGCAGCACTTCTTATAAACAAAGGGTTTAGATTCAGGGCTATCGTGAGGGGAATTATGCTCTCTCCATATATTGCACCTGTTGTTGCCGTTACATTTACCTGGTCATTTATCTTAGATCCCCAGCTTGGCCTTATGAGCAGTCTTGCAATACCCTTCTTATCCCAAAAATGTATTTACCTGAACGTATCAGGTCTAAATATATGCCTTCCCATTGCATTAATAGTTGTGATCCTTTTTGAAGGATGGAGATATTTCCCATTTGCATTCCTCTTTATACTCGCAAGACTTCAAGCAATTCCAGAGGAGCTTTATCAGGCCGCATCAGTAGATGGTGCAACCGTTTTTCAGAGATTTCGTTATATTACATTGCCACAGCTATCAATGGTATTAAGCTCTCTCTTCCTTTTCAGATTTATATGGAGCTTTAATAAGTTTGATGACATTTTTCTACTTACGAGGGGAGAGGCAGGCACAAAGGTCCTGAGCATAAAGGTATACGAATATGCATTTGGGGAGTTTGATATAGGTGCAAGCTCTGCAAGTGCAATGTTACTCTTTCTGGTGCTCCTGATATTCTTAGTCCTCTATTTCAGGATCATATCCAGGAGGGTCTACTCAAATGGGTCATGAAAGGGCAGAATCAATATCCATAAGGTATCTGCGAATCTCAGGATTGCTCTTTTTTGTCCTGATAACATTATTTCCTTTCTACTGGATGGTAGTTTCATCATTAAGGCCATTGGAAGAGATTTTAGTCCATCCATCAAGGCTATGGCTAAGTATTAGAGATATTAATCTTAATGCATATTATGATGTTATATTTGAACATGGATTTTCCAGATACATCCTAAATAGCCTTTATGTATCCACCCTGACAGTGTTTCTGACGCTCTTCTTTTCAAGTATCGGTGGATATGCGGCTACGAGATTCTCTTTTAGAGGAAAAAGGCTCATTTATAGCTCTATTGTGGTGATTTATCTGTTTCCTGTAATAGTTTTAATAATTCCTCTCTATGTAATATTTTCCAGATTAGGGATAAGGGACTCCTTGCATGTTCTAATCCTGATTTATCTGGCACAGACTCTCCCTGTAGGCCTTTACATGATGAGGGGGCACTTTGAGGCGCTTCCTGTTGAGATAGAGCAGGCTGCCTTGATTGATGGCTGTAGCAGATTAGGGGTATTATGGAGGATTGTGCTACCTGTATCCTTACCAGCCCTTGCAAGTGTTGCACTCTATACATTTATGATAGCATGGAATGAGTTTCTATTTGCATTTATATTTCTGGATAGCCCTTCAAAGTTTACCCTTTCAAGAGGAGTTGTCCATCTTGCTGGAAGTGTCCATCTCTCAAAACAGCTTGTAATGGCAGCATCTGTAATTATTACAATTCCTGTCTTAGCCCTTTTTATACTCTTTGAGCGGTATCTGGTCTCTGGTCTTACAAAAGGGGCGGTAAAGGGATAAAGAGTGGCATCAATTACACTAAGGGATATAAGTAAGAGATACGGTAATACTATCGCACTTTCCGGTATAAATCTTCATATAGAGGAAGGAGAATTTTGTGTCCTCTTAGGGCCATCAGGATGTGGTAAGAGCACATTGTTAAGGATAATTGCCGGGCTTGTGCCTCAAGACAGCGGAACTGTATTGATGAATGGAAGATCTATTGACTCCCTATCTCCAAGAGATCGAGATATCGCAATGGTCTTTCAGAACTATGCCCTCTATCCCCACATGAATGTCTCCCAGAACTTGGGCTTTGGTCTGAGGATGCGTGGAATCCCAAGGGATATCATTAAAGACAGGATAAAGGAGGTGGCAGAGCTCCTCGGTATTGAAGAGCTTCTACATAGGAGGCCGGCAGAGCTATCTGGTGGACAACAGCAGAGGGTTGCAATGGGAAGGGCACTGGTCAGAAGACCAAACCTATTTCTCTTAGATGAACCTCTCAGCAATCTGGATGCAAGGCTAAGGGCAAAGGTTAGGGTTGAACTGAAGAGACTCCATTCAAAGATAGGTGGCACTACCATATATGTAACTCATGATCAGGCAGAGGCAATGAGCCTTGGAGATAAGATCGTTGTAATGAAAAAGGGAAGAATCAGACAGATAGGCAGGCCAGAAGAGATATACAGATATCCTACAGATACATTTGTTGCAAGATTCATTGGATCTCCAGAGATGAACCTATTTAAAGGAAGAATATCTGTGGAAAAGGATAGGACATATTTTAAGGGCAATGGATTTTCATTATATTTAGATAGGATTCAGTTTTCAAAGGATATTGAAGAGGTAGAAGTCGGAATCCGTCCAGAGCACATTGATATAATAGATGGCATGGATGGAATTAGTGCAAAAGTAGAACTTATAAATGATACAGGATCTGAAAGGCATATCCATGCAAGGATCGGTAAAGAAGAGATCGTTATTCGTGCTTTTAAAGACCTTAAACTAAATGAAGGCGACTCTATCATTATCAAGATCGATCCA
Organism: uncultured bacterium; assembly: GCA_965613025.1. Lineage (GTDB taxonomy): Bacteria > Desulfobacterota > DSM-4660 > Desulfatiglandales > JALVMZ01 > CAYTXJ01. Next base: position 21,958 of record CBFDUE010000007.1, on the reverse strand, counting down.
TCTAAGATCCACCTCTTTTACAAAGGCAAAAGAATAGATGAATATCATATCAAAACCGGTTCTATTATGCCATTTAGATAAAGATAGGAGCACCAATCCATATCTAAGGGAAACTCAATGTCAGAATGATTAAATATATCTAATACATACTCAAGATACCTGCCCTTTGCCTTCTTTATAAGATTCAACACTATGTTATTCCACTCAACCCTAAATGCCCTGGAATAGACCCTCTTCCATAGCTCCATATATTACCTTATCCTTTCCAGGATTGTATTTCTCAGTCAATAGCTCACAAACCAGCACACAAGCCCAGGTTGCCCCCTTGTAACCCTGTAAACCGATGCTATCACCTCATCCTCTACCCTCTGACCACTCTCCTCTATATATTGGTTGTATAGGTCATAGACCTCATCACGGGTAAAATTCTATACATACATGGATCTTTGAATATTAAATGGTGAACCCCTTTCACTATCCACCCCCAGGACTGCCCTTACCCCTATTAGAGCTAATCCATGCAAGTGAATCTATCTCTATAACGCTTTTCAATCTCTTTCTTTACCTGCCTCATAAGCCAGGTCTTGCCTGTCTGCCTCAGTGCCCACACAGTAAAATAGTGGCCAAAGTCCTCATCCTCCCCCACAAGCTGAATTACACATCTATCAATGAGCTCCTTTCTTGGAACACAGAAATGCTTCCTGCAATCAACAGGCCCATAGGAGAAAAATCTACGCATATCATTATTCTCCTTGGTTTTTAAACACTTAAGTTATCTTGTCTAAAAAAGAGTCTGATTGTCAAGCAGAGAGGAGTAGATTGCTCCGCATCGCTTGTATGGAGGCAATCTCAGATTGCCACTATCTCCTCATTAGAATTTGACTTTTAAACAGATCCAGAGATAATATTTATACTGTAGCGTCCGGTCTTAAGGGGTCACTATATGTCAGAGCGATTAGACAGAATAGAGAAAAATATGGAAGAGCTGTTCAGGGGAATAAGAGAGCTTAGAGAGTTTCAAAAAGAGACGAGTCAGCAGATAAGGGAATTGAGGGAATTTCAAATGCAGACTGAAAAGGAGATTAGAGAGCTAAAAGAGTCTCAGAAAGAGACTGATAGGATGATAAAGGAGTCTCAAGAGCAGACTGAAAAGGAGATTAGAGAGCTGAGGGAATCCCAGAAAGAGACTGAGAGGTTTTTAAAAGAAGTGATGAAGGGGATAAGAGAGCTCAGGGTTCAGCTTGGGGATTTAGGGCTTGTTCAGGGTGAAATTGGTGAGGAGCTGTTTTACAGGAACCTTAAGAGCATGTTTAAAAAGAGGGGTATGGTATTTAACAGGGTAAGAAGGAATTTGAGGAAAAGGAGAGATGATAGGGAATATGATATAGTGGCCACTAACGGAACACAGGTTTTGGTGGTTGAAGTGAAAAATAAGCTTAGAAAGAGACACATAGATCAATTTTTAGAGGAGCGATTACCTGAATTTAAGGAAAAATTTCCCCAATATAAAGATAAAGAGCTATTGGGTGCAGTAGGGGGGCTGGTGGTAAAGGATGATGTTGCAAGGTATGCGGAGAGAAAAGGGCTATTTGTGCTGACCCAGACAGACGATGGGGGAGCTACAATATTAAACAAGGAAAGATTTAAACCAAAGGTGTTTGGGTAAATGTAGAGATTGCTTCGTCGCTTACGCTCCTCGTAATGACATTGTAGCAAGTCATTGCGAGCCTTTTTACCGTCATTGCGAGCGAAGCGAAGCAATCTAAGATTGCATCATCGGCTCTTACGAGCCTCCTTGCAATGACGCGTCCCATCGTCATTGCGAAGGAGCGAAGCATAAGCGAAGCGACTGAAGCAATCTCTTATGATCTAAGGCTGACGAATAAGATTGCTACGGCTTCCTGAGGGAAGCCTCGCAATGACCTCCTTCCCCGTCATTGCGAGCGAACGAAGTGAGCGTGGCAATCTCATAATCATATGCCGATGGGTGAGATTGCTTCGGTCGTTTACACTCCCTCGCAATGACGGTGTAATAGGTCATTGCAAGTGAAGCGAAGCAATCTCACTGCTCTATGCTGAAGTCCTTTGGTTTAAAGGAAGGATCATTTGCTATGGTGCAGAGCCCCTCTTTCCCTACTTTCAGCACAAATAGCCCCTGACGGTATGAAAACCTGTCAGATTCTTCCTCTGCTTTTAGACATGCAACCGCACCATATAGATGAAATCCCTTATATTGAGGGAAAAATACAGTAAAACGCCTAATATCTTCTAAAAACTCCCTTACATCCTGAACCTTAAGTGTGGTCTTTACCTCAACTAATACCACATCCCCCTTTCCGCTCAGGAGTAGATCTATCTCCATTCCCTTTCCATCAAGCTCAGACCTAACCCTTTGTGCCACATTCCATACCTCTATCCCCCTTTCCTGAAAAAGCTTTGTGATTCCTGCCTCAAAAAGAGACTCCATCAATTTCCCCCACTGCCCGGTAAAAAGCCTTTCAAGCCTGGTTAAGTTTCTATCTGTTTGCCTGAATCTTTTATCAGTCTCCTTAAACCTTTTATCTGTCTCCTTAAACCTCTTCTCTAAGTCCTTAAACCTCTTATCTGTCTCCTTAAATAGGTCCCATATCTCCTCTATCACTTTTTCAAACCTGGCATCATCCATATTATCTATCCCCTTTTAAATTTTAATATATCATTTACAATCTTGTATTGTCAATTTTGCTTAATTTTTAGACTGCACCCATGCTTACCCTCCTCACTATGATAAATAGGAGGGCTTTACAATACCCTTTACCCCGTTATGCGAGCAAACGCAGTGAGCGAAGCAATCTTGTGAGGGAGTGTAAGCATCCGATTTGGTCAGGTTGCTGTTTAGGGCAGTAAGGGTTCAGTAGTTAAAGCCCATTTCCATAATGGAATAAATTCTATTTTATGGTTTCCGTAAGTTTCCTGAGATTCATAATCAAGGGTTATTACATAAAGATTTTTACATCTTAGTTTTTCACCTGCCCTAATAAGTGAATTAATCTCCCTTTCTTTCGTCCTGTATTCTAAAATATCATAACATGCCTGAATAAGAGAGGTTATCTTATTACCTTCTTTTATTGCAAAGTCCACTTCACCACCATTTAGGGAATAAAAGAACATGTCTCTGTTAGGTTCAAACCCTCTTTTTAAAAGAGTAAGGAATACAAGATTTTCAAATTTCTTACCTTTATTATCTCCCACTATAATCTCAATTAGACCATTATCCACACAGTAGACCTTAGGGACACTCTGTTCAATTTCCTTTAAAGAGTAGGAGAATCTATGAAGAGGGAAAAATATGAATGCGTCATTAAGATAGTTCAGATAATTGTAAAGGCTGTTTTTGCTTACCTTGATATTTAGGGATTTAAGAAAGTTGAAATATTTATGAACAGAAAATTCCTTGGCATTTATAAGATAGTTAAATAGAAGCTTTATTACTTTTATGTTCCTTATCTTATATCTTTCCACAATATCCTTATATATAGTTACTTCAACTATCTCTTGAAGTATCCTCCTTCTTTCCAGAGGATAAAACACTGCTTCAGGATAACCTCCATGAGCAAAATACTCCATAAAGGCATTTCTGAATCTGGCCTTCTCTTCAGAAGAAAGATACCTTTCTTTAGAAATACCCCTTGCCTCGAGAAACTCATTTAAAGAAAAAGGGAGAAGCAGATAATTCAAAGTCCTACCCCTAAGGGATGTGGCAATTTCCTTTGACAATAACTTTGATGAAGAACCGGTTATAAATACATTTGCATTTTCTTTGTCCAGAATACTCCTTATAAAGATCTCCCAGTTTGGAATACTCTGGATTTCATCAAAAAATAACCATATCTTTCTACGCTTGTTTTCAGGCAAAATTTCAAAAAAGACATCCATTAAAAGCACTAAATCTTTTACAGATAGGTTAATAAGTCTGGGGTCTTCAAAGTTTACATATAAGATCTGCTCTCTCTTTAATCCCTCTTTAATTAGTCTCTTTATAAGATAATAAAGATAGTATGTTTTTCCACATCTTCTTGGCCCCATAATTACAATTGCTCTTTTTAAAGGCAGATCAAGATTAACATTCAGCTCCCTTTTTATAAGAGGAGGGAATTCTCCTCTTTGAAAATCCAAAATGATACTGGCAAGAATCTCTCTTTCAATCACAATCCCCTCCTTATATTTAAAGGATCTCTATATAGGGAAATATTTTTAAAAAGTTTCCCTCTATAAATTTCATTCTATTTTAAAGAATCTTTATGACTTATTCAAGGTGATTTTCCACTTTTTTCCACTTCGTAAGTGGCCACTTACGAAGTGGAATTAACACATCCCTCTTGTCCTTTCACCATACAATGACTCATTACATTTTCATTACTAAGTCTATATGGTCTTTCTTTTTATATTAAAAGATCAGAAAAGATAATTGGTGGGATTGAAGAAATTGTCCAGGAGATGGTCTTTGAGCTGATATCTGATTAATAGATACCTAAGGGGGGTAATCAGAGCAGGAAATGGTATCTGATCCTTTATATATAGATCCATTAACTCCTCTATATAGGCCTTTTCACTCTCTTCAATAAGGCCTTCCATATCCTTTAATATGGATCTAATAACACCAAGTCTCTTTCTTTTAGATACCCTAAATCTAAGGGCATCCAGAAGATAGGACTGATACTCAAGGATTGCCCTATCTTTAGGGAGATCTTCTATTTTAGATATAAGTCTTTCAAGGGATTCATATATCTTTTTGCTTTTGCTCAGAATGATCATCCTGTTTTCTCTATGAAATTTAAGGATATTTTCTAATCTTTCGCTCTTATTGAGAGTATCTCTCCATCTTTTAAGAAGCAAAATTTTTTCAAAGAAACTCTCCCTTATTGAAGGATCATAGAGCCTTTCATCACTTTCAACAGGCACAAGGGGAAATGCCTTTAATACCATATCTACAAATAGACCATTTCCCCTGATAGTCTTTCTGCCCTTATCTATATATATCTTTGCATCTCCAAAACCACAGCTTGGGGATCTACACTTAAATATAAATCCATCAATGGATAATCTCTTTAGCCCTCTTATCCTCTTTTTAGCCCAGCGCTTTAACAAAGGGGCATAGTCTCTTCCATCCTTTGTGCTTATTAACCTGGTGGTATCTCCTTCCCTTTTCAGATTAAGGGGAGGTCTTGGAACACTTAACCCCATCTCTGTTTCAGGACATATGGGTATCAGAGTGGCATGTCTTGAAAGGATATATCTTATAAATGTATCTTTCCTTTCCCTTCCATCATACCTTACCCTGTTTCCCAAAAGACAGCTACTTACGCCGATATTTATGGATACCATAGTCTTAAATCGGAAGGTTTGTTTTCTTGATATTAGGTAATTTTCTATATATTGTATAGCTAAAAAATAGAGGCTCTATAGGTTTTACAATGAAACACTTTGTGCTTGGAACTGCAGGTCATATTGATCACGGAAAGACAGCCCTTATTAAGGCATTAACAGGTATTGATACAGACAGATTAAAAGAGGAGAAGGAGCGGGGGATAACCATAGATCTTGGATTTGCTCATCTTGAACTCCCAGGTGGTGATATCTTGGGGATAGTTGATGTGCCAGGACATGAGCGCTTTGTAAAGAATATGGTTGCTGGTGCAAGCGGAATTGACCTTGTTATGCTTGTTATTGCAGCAGATGAAGGGGTGATGCCACAGACACGGGAGCATATGGAAATATGTGAACTTCTGGGAATCAGAAACGGTATCGTGGTTATTACAAAGATAGATATGGTGGATGAGGAGCTTTTGGAGCTTGTAAGAGAAGATGTAAAGGAGTTTATCTCAGCAACCACACTTAGGGATGCCCCCATCATTGAGGTATCTTCAGTTACAGGAAAAGGTATTGATAGATTAAAAAGTGTGTTATCAGGGTTGATTAGGGATCTTCCTGAAAAGGATAAAGGGATATTCTTTAGGCTTCCCATAGACAGGGTATTTATAAAGAGGGGGTTTGGAACCATTGTAACAGGGACTTCCATATCTGGAAAGATCTCTGTTGGTGATGAGGTCACCATATACCCCAAGGATATCGTGGCAAAGATAAGGGGGATACAGATACACGGAAGGGATACTCAAAAGGCTCTGGCAGGCTTTAGAACTGCCCTGAATCTTCAGGGAGTGGAAAAGGTGGAATTAAAGAGGGGGGATATTGTGGCACAAAGGGATTCCCTTAAGGTATCTGATACCATGGATGTATATCTGGAACTGCTTCAATCTGCACCCAGACCCTTAAGACATATGGATATGGTAAGATTCCATGTCGGCACCGCTGAGATAATGTCCAGGGTGGCACTTCTGGATAGAAAGGAGTTAAGGCAGGGGGATTGGTGCTATGCACAGATCCGCTTGGATCAACCTACTGCCCTTCTTGCCAAGGACAGATTTGTATTGAGGACATTTTCACCTGTAAGAACCATAGGGGGTGGCAGGATATTAAACCCCATATCAAAGAGAAGGAGGAGAAGACTTAAGGCCCTGGTAAGACATCTTGAGATCTTGGATAGGGGAGAGCTAAAAGAGATGATCCTACAGCATGCAAAGATTGGAGGATTTGAGGGAATAGCTGTATCAGATCTTCCTGTGCTTACAAATTCTCCTGTAGAGGAGATAAGAAGGGTATGTGAAAGACTTGAGGCTGAAAATAGGCTCATCTCCTTAGATAGTGAAAATAACCAATATGTGCATATGGATATCTTTGAAAAGGCAAGGAAGCAGATTCAGGATACCCTGTATAGATACCATCAGAAACACCCCCTTAAATGGGGTATGGCAAAGGAGGAGTTGAGGTCCAAAACAATAGGAGCAGACTTTCCTAAGCTGTTTTCAGTAATAATAGGTAGGCTTACAGATCAAGGTGAAATTGCCCAGGAAAGGGATCTGGTGCGTTTAAGTTCGCACCAGATAAGGCTTGGAGAAAGGCTTAAAAAGCTCAGGGATGAAATTGAAAACACCTATAAAGAGGCGGGGCTTCAACCCCCTACACTTAAAGAGATAATGAGTCAGTTCAGGGATCAGCATACAAGGGAGATCCTTGATCTTTTGATAAAGGATGGGGTGCTAATAAGGGTAAAAGAGGAGCTATGCTTTCACAGATTAGCTATTGAAGATCTAAAAGAGAGGCTGGTTCAGTTTTTAAAGAAAAACGGAGAGATTAGCACCCAGAAATTTAAAGAGATGACCGGAGCATCCAGAAAGTTTACCATCCCCCTTGCAGAATACTTTGATAATACCCATGTTACAGTGAGAATAGGAGACAGAAGGATACTCAGAAAGGCCTGAGGTATGAATCTATTAAAATTAATCGGATATGGAAACAGAGCTCATATCGCAATTGTGGGGGCAGGGGGTAAGAGCTCGCTCTTATCTTACCTTTCAAGGGAATTTAGAAGAGCTGGAAGAGAGGTAATAGTTTCAACTACCACAAAGGTATGGAAGCACCAGGTAGAAGGATATGCCAAAGTGGTGCTACAGAATAAAGAGGGATGGGAAGAGGAGTTAATTAATGCTCTTCAAAACAGAAGATTACCCTTTATTGCTGAAAGAGTCCTTTCAGACGGTAAGCTAAAGGGGATATCTGAGGATGAACTGGATCAACTCTTTTTAAAAGCTATTTCAGATATCATCTTGGTAGAGGCAGATGGGGCAAAGGGATATCCCATAAAGGCACCAGGAGAATTTGAACCTGTTATTCCAAAGACCGCAACCACTGTAATTGGCCTAATAGGGCTGGATGCAGTTGGAAAGAGGGTGGGAGATGGGGTGGTATTTAGGAAGGAGCGATTTAAAGAGATCACCTCTTTAACAGACGATGACCATATAGGGGCTGATTCGCTTTGTAGATTAATACTGCATCCAGAGGGGCTCTTTAAGGGAGCCCCTTCAGGTTCTCAAAAGGTGGTATTTCTAAATAAGCTGGATATCTTCAGAGGAGAAGACTCCCTTTTTAAATATATTAGATCCAATATTAGAAAGGAGCATATATTAATTGCAGGATCTATTAAAGAGGAGGAGATATATTCCATAGATGGAGAAGATCTTTAATAAGATAAAAGAGGCACTGGTTTCAGGGCTAAAGGGAGCAATTGGAACAATTGTAAGGAAAAGCGGTTCATCTCCACGCAGTGAAGGGACAAGAATTGTCATATTTGAAAGCGGAGATATCTTTGGAAGTATTGGTGGGGGGAGACTTGAGGCAGAGATTATTCAAAAGGCCAAAGGGGTTATTGAAAGACAGAAGCCCCAAAATATAGAATTTTACCTTAAAGGCAAAGATGTGGCAGGTCTTGATATGATATGTGGTGGAGATGTGGAGATCTTTTTAGAACCCTTCAATCCAAAGGATAGGGTCTTAAGAAAGATTATTGATAAGATTTTGGAGCTATATGGCCTTGGTAAAAGAGGGGTGTTGGCTACCTGTCTGGATCAGAAGAGCTGGAAGAGAGGAGAAAGCAATAAGTTTTTGATAACCCAAGATAGAGAGATTATGGGAAGATATGAAGAGATCCCTTCTGAGCAGATAACCCAGTTACTCCATATCACTTCTTCAAAGATAGTTAATCTGGGGGATATGGACTATTTCATTGAGCCTATTGTCTCCATTCCCACCCTCTTTCTATTTGGGGGTGGACATCTATCCCTTCACATATCTCATATTGCGTCCTTAGTTGGATTTAGGGTGGTAGTTGTGGATGATAGAGATGAATTTGTAAACAGAGAGCGATTCCCTGAGGCCTCTGAACTTTATTGCATTCCATTTGAAGAGGTCTTAAATAGACTTTCCATTAATTCAGATTCCTATCTTGTAATAGTAACAAGGGGACATCTTTATGATAAGACCGTGTTATCACAGGCCCTCAGAACCAATGCCACATATATAGGAATGATCGGAAGTAAGAGGAAGAGGGATACGATATACAGGGCATTGATGGATGAAGGTTATACAAGAGAGGATCTTCAAAGGGTTCATTGCCCCATTGGACTTTCAATTGGGGCAGAGACTCCTGAAGAGATTGCCATAAGCATAGTGGCAGAGCTTATAAAGATAAGGGCAGAGACTAAGGAAGGAGGTGTCTTATGAGAGAGGAGTATGAAAGGTGGCTAAGTGAGAAGATGGCAGAAAGGTGTATTAACTCACTTAAAAAAAATGGCTTTGATCCACACTTTGTGCCTGATAGCAGATCTGCCAGGGAGATGATAATTGATATGGTCTCAGATTATAACAGCTTTGGTATAGGCGGATCTGATACGGTGCGTGATATAGGACTGGTTGAAGAGCTTAAAAAGATGGGAAAGGTAATCCATGATCACTGGCAAAAGGGGCTTACAAAAGAGCAGGATCTAACTATCAGATTGGAGCAGGGAAGGGCAGAATGCTTTATCTGTAGTGCCAATGCCATATCCCTTACAGGTGAGATTGTAAATGTGGATGGCATCGGAAACAGGGTATGCGCAATGGTCTTTGGGCCAAAGAAGGTGGTGATTGTGGCAGGAGTAAATAAATTGAGGCCTGATCTACCAAGTGCCATACAGAGGGTAAAGGAGGTGGCAGCTCCCATGAGGGCAAAGAGTCTGAATATGAAGACCCCTTGTGCAGAGACAGGAATATGCACCGATTGCAGCTCTCCACAGCGTATATGCCGTATTACCACTATTCTTCATAGAAAACCTCTTCTTACTGATATAAGTGTGGTGCTGATTAATGAAGTGTTGGGATTTTAGAGGAGAAACCATATGGCAAGGCACAGTCATCGGTTTGTGGAGACATATAGGGGCTTAGTAGGTTTTGGATTTGACAGAGAGACCAATGGCTATACCCTTACATACTATGTGCAGAAATTTTCAGATGATTCAGTTATGGAGATATTAAGAGAGAGGATGAGTGATGAGGACATGGAAAGGCTCTTCACCCTCCTCTCTGGACTAATCAGAAAATACCTTACAGATGATGAATATCATAGACTGTTTTTAAGGGATTAAAAGAGAAAAGCTCTTTATCCAAATAGCTTTTTAAATTTCTCCTTATAGATCCTAAATGCCTCCTTTCCAAAGCATACAAATACCACCTTTTCAATGCCTTCATCTTTTTTTAAAAATTCACTTACCTCCTTAAGGGCAATCTCTGTTGCCCTTTCCATTGGAAACCCATAGGCACCTGTGCTTATGGATGGAAATGCAATGCTTTTAACCCCAAGCTCTGCAGCCGCCTTAAGGCTGTTTCTGTAACAACTTGCAAGGAGCTGATCCTCCCCGGATGTTCCCCCTTTCCAGATAGGACCCACAGTGTGAATCACATATTTGGCAGGCAGTCTGTATCCCTTGGTTACCCTTGCCTCCCCTGTGGGACACCCCCCAATCTTTATACACTCTTCCAATAGCTCTGGGCCTGCTGCTCTGTGGATTGCACCATCTACACCACCTCCGCCTCTGAGGGAGGTATTTGCTGCATTTACAATGGCATCCACCTGCTGTTTTGTTATATCTCCTTCCACAATCTCAATCCTATCTTTTATATCTTTCATAACCCATATCCTCCTATGTATCTATTTTTGTTATCTTTTTAGCCAACCATAGATAAAACCCCAATATATATCTTTCAAAATTCCTCCTCTTATCTGGATCTGCTAATCTTAAAGGACTAAACCACCCTATCTGCCCCAGATGATCAGCCTTAATGGTTCTTATATGAAGTATATCTTTCCAGATGGCAGATCTTAGGGAGACCAGACCATCATTTTCCCCTTCCATCTCATATATCAGCCTGTATGTGGGTCTTAGCAGTAAAAACATATCCCTATATTCCACCTTTCCACTGACTGTCTGATAGAGCACAGAGTTTTGATCTTCAAAGCCTTCAATTAACCTGTTTCTTCTCTCTGATGCCTGTGTTGTAAGATCTCTAAAACCTTCAATTGATATACCAAAGGAGTGGAAAAGGGGGATTAAGAAATCAAGCCTCTTTAGCCCTTCATCTGCAAGGGAACTTCCATGGTGTGGGGTTCCAATAGTGGTAAGGGATGCGACCCTATCTTCCATCCTATAGCGATATATCATCCACCTTGCATCCAGCCCTCCCATGCTGTGGCCAATTATATGGACTCTGGAAAATTTCCTAAATCCATCTGTCATCCTTTCAATCTCACATTTAAGATCATAGGCCCTCCTATCTAAGGAAGCCCCCCAGCTCACCTTAGTATGGAACACAGAAAAACCCCTTTTAATAAGATGGCTTCTTATCTTCCTGAAATAGTGAAATCTGTCATTTTCTGAATTATCCCTTGAAATAAAAGGGAACAATACCCTTGTAAAGGGGCAGATTCCGTGATGAAGCAGTATGGGATAGCTATTGTTCATCCTTTTTAATATACCATAGATTCTCTTTTATCATAACCCAGTCTTTAAAATTAATACTTCTTATCAGATTAATAGATTCATGTCCATCAACAACAGATTTGGGCTTTCCCTTGATATATTCTCTTCAATCATTAATATAGAATTTTTAATTTATAAGGAGATACGGTATGCAATCTGAGTTAATCCAAAGCCCTCTATATAAGATCCTCAATCCAGATAGCATCGCCATATTCGGTGCATCCAATAGATTTACCTCTATGGGAAGCTCTCAGTTGGCCTCAATCCTGGATCTGAAATTTAGAGGAAGGCTCTATCCTATTCACCCCAAAGAGAAGACTGTTCAGGGTCTAAAGGCATACAGATCAGTGGAAGATCTACCAGAGGTGCCAGATCTTGCCCTTATTATATTGCCCACCCATCTGGTCTTAGATACCATGGATCGGTGTGGAAGAAAAGGGATTAGGCATGCAATCATCATATCAGGGGGCTTTAAAGAGAAGGGCAGAGAGGGGATTGAGCTTGAAGACAGATTAATTGAGATATCCAAAAGATATGGTATGAGATTCTTGGGGCCGAACTGTATAGGGATTGTAAACCCATATAAAGAGCTAAATACCACATTTCTTCCCTATACAGCAGAACCCGGATTTATAGGTATGGCATCTCAGAGTGGAAGCTTTATTACCCAGATGTTTGACTATCTGGCAAAATTTAATCTGGGCTTTAGCGCTGGGATAAGTGTGGGAAATGAGGCAAATATTGATATTGTGGACTGCATTGAATATCTTGCCCACTGCCCCAATACAAGGGCAATAGGTCTATACCTTGAAACCATCAGAAGGGGTAGAAGATTTATTGAGGTGGTTCAAGAGACTGTAAAGATCAAACCTGTGGTTGCATACTATGTGGGTGGAACAGAGGCAGGGAAAAGGGCAAGCCTATCCCATACAGGAGCATTGGCAGGCCCTGATGAGCTATATGAGGGGATCTTTAAACAGGCAGGAATTATAAGGGCCTATTCCATTGAAGAGCTCTTTGATTTCTGTTGGGTCTTGGGAAGTATGCCACCTATGAAAGATAACAGGGTTGTGATACAGACCCATTCAGGGGGGCCCGGAGCAAGCACTGCAGATGCATGTGAAAGGGCAGGGTTGAAGGTCGCTGATCTTTCAGAGGAGACCATACAGAAACTTAAGGGATTTGTACCGAATACAGGAAGTGTGCAAAACCCTGTGGATCTTACCTTTATGAAAAACCCTGCACACTATCTTCTGAATATCCCTGAGATTCTGATAGATGATAAAGAGATAGATGGTATGTTGATATATTTCCTACTTTCTGTTCGCCATATTAAAAGTGCACTTGAAGGGCTGAAAGTTCCAAAAGACCAGATTTCAAGTTATGTTAGGAATTTTATTGAAGATCACACCAATTCACTTAAGAAAATGATTAATAATAAGAAGAAGCCTATTGTGGGATTCTCTTATAGGGGAAGTGAGGATCAGTTTATAAGTGAATTACAAAAAAGGGGTATTCCGGTGTTGCCAGGTTCTTTAAGGGCAGCAAGGGCCATGTGGGCACTATATAGGTATTCAAAGATAAAAGAGAGCATGGGAAATGGAAAAGATAAGTGAAGCCATCAAAGATTATCTTCTTAAAAGAGATGATATAGACGTAAAAGTAGAGGATATAAGAATTGGAAATATCTATACCGCTGTTCTTTTTGAAGATGGAAGGTGTGGGCTGGCCTATACCTTTAAAGAGGCCAGATCCAGAAATTGTTCTTCTATTGAAAAACTCTTAGAGAAAAGAACTGTGACATCTCTCTTTTCATATCTAAGCTCTTTTGATCCCATTGAGATGGCAGTTGCACTTGCCACTTCAAATGCCATTACCAATTGCTATGCTGAAGGGCTTTTAGAAGGGGATGTGCTTGATCATGTGGATATAAGAGAGGGAGACACAGTTGGAATGATCGGTCACTTTGCACCTCTTACCCCAAAACTAAATGAGATGGGAGTAAGGCTCTATATCTTTGAAAGGATAAAAGAAGAGGAAGATGGAATCCTTCCAGAGACCCTTGCATATAGCCTTCTCCCTGAATGTCAGGTATCACTTATAAGCTCCACCTCCATATTGAACCATTCAATTGATCCCCTCTTAGAGGCCTGCTCTAAGCACCGCGAGGTGGTGCTCTTAGGGGCAACTACTCCAATGATAAAGGAGGTGTTTCTGAATACTCCTGTTACACTCCTCTCCGGAGTGATAGTAAGGGATTGCGATGAGATATTGAAATTGGTAAGCAGAGGAGAGGGAAGAAGAAGCTTTTCAAGGTATGTTAAGAAGGTAAATCTAAGAATAAAATAGGGTCTTCAAGGTTTACCTTTTTGACAAAATTTTCCTTCTCTGATATATGATCTTAAAGGAAGGGAAGATTCGGTAGATCTTATGATTCGTCTTCAATTTATCAGTGAAAAGAATAGGGAAAGATATTTAAGGATTATAAGCCCCATAGGGAATATACTGGGTAAGATCGGTATTCATCCCAATATACTGACTATCTGTGGGCTTATCTTAAGTATAATTGCCTGTCTTTTTTATGCAAATGGAAGTTTCTTTTGGGCTGCCTGGATAGTTGTGCTTGCGGGCACATGTGATACCTTAGATGGACAGCTTGCTCGCACCTTTAATAAAAAGAGCGCCTTTGGGGCCTTTTTTGATAGCACCCTTGATAGATACAGCGATATGCTCCTTTACCTTGGAATTGCATATCACTTTGCAGGTGGAAAAGAGATATTTTTTAAGGAAAGTTCTGCTCAGTCAATAGATGCAAGTCCCTGGATGGTGTTTATAATAATACTTACCATTGCAGGCTCATTTATGGTAAGTTATACCAGGGCAAGGGCAGAGGCAATTGGGGTAAAATGCAATGTAGGGCTTATGCAGAGGGCAGAGAGGATTGTATTATTGATAATAGGGTCACTTCTTGCATCTATACCTGGAATTGGAATATATATCTTTAAACTCACGCTCATTCTGCTTGCCATAACCACAAATATAACAGCGGTCCATAGGATGATCCATGTAAAGAGTCAGCTTATAAAGACAGTGGGATCATGAAGAAGGAGTATATAATCTGCCCCCATTGTGGAAAAGAGGTGCAAAGGTATCGTAATCCCTTTCCCACTGTGGATATAATTATAGAATTTCAGGGGGGAATTGTTCTCATTAAGAGAAAAAACCCTCCCCATGGATGGGCCATACCAGGGGGATTTGTTGATTATGGAGAGAGTTTAGAGGATGCCGCATTAAGGGAGGCCAAGGAGGAGACATCTTTGGATGTGGTTCTGATAGATCACTTAGGGGCATATTCTGATCCAAAGAGAGACCCAAGGCATCATACCATCTCCTACGTATTTATTGCAAAAGGAAGGGGTAAACCAAGGGCATCTGATGACGCAGCTGATATTGGAATATTTCATAAAGATAATCTTCCCCACCCCCTTGCCTTTGACCATGCAGAAATCTTAAAAGATTATTTTAAAAAAAGATATGGCAGGTCAGGGAGGAATTGAACCCCCATCTCTGGATTTGGAGTCCAGCGTTTTACCGTTAAACTACTGACCCATAATTTGGAATATAATCTAAATTTACAATTTAACCTGTGTCGGTCAAGAATAAAAATTTAGATACTCTTTATCTTTTAAAATCTTTAAAAAGATCCCTTCTATCTATAACTCTTCTGGCCTTAAATTGAGTCCGGTCCAAAGTCTTTGGAGGCACCAGCTCAATTTTAGCTCGAACACCTATTTTACTCTTTATCTTCTGTTCCACTTCCCTTTCAAATCTTTTAAGAAGTTCATTGTCACTTTGAGCCCTTCTTTTTATCTCCTCACTATATTCTGTTTGGACTGTGAGTTCATCCATCGCCTTTTCTCTTGTCACAATTATCCTAAACTCTCCTCCAAAGCCTTCCATTGACCTCAATACCTCCTCTATTGCGCTTGGATATACATTCTCCCCTCTGATTACCAGCATATCATCCACTCTGCCATATATCCCTTTTGGAAGTCTTGGATATGTCCTCCCACATGAACATGGCTCATCTGTCCATAACGCCAGATCTCCTGACCAAAAACGGATCATGGGCTGAGAAGTGCGCTCCAGATGGGTATAGACCGGCACCCCTTCAGATCCATATGGGACCACCTTTTTGGTCTTTGGATCCACCAACTCGGTATAGACAATATCATTCCAAAGGTGCATACCTTTTCTGTGTTCGCACTCTCCATTTGTCATCCAGGGGGTCATCTCTGCAGTGGATCCCATATCAATACATTTACAACCAAACGTCTCTTCAATCAGGCTCTTAGTGGAAGGAATTCCTGCCCCCGGTTCTCCTGAAAAGAACATTATTCTAAAATTAAAGTCCTTTTTAGGATCAAATCCCTGCTCCCTTGCCTTTTCAGCGATATATAGGGCATAGGAAGGCGTTCCATAAAATGCAGTGGGGCGAATCTCTTTCATCCAGTTTAAGGCCATAATAGTCTGACCAGGAACCCCTGCCCCAAATGGAAAGCACTTTGCCTTTAACCTTTCTCCTCCCACCAGTGTCCCCCATGAGCCCATATAGAGGCTGAAGAAAGATCCTATAAAGATAATATCTGATGGCCTGATCCCCGCACCCCACATTATCCTTGCATGGGCATTGGCAATTCTTTGCCAATCTCCATATCCGATGGCAAAGACTGTGGGTTTACCTGTAGTTCCAGAAGTGCCATGAATGCGTGCTATCTCCTCATATGGAATACAGAGATAGCTACCAAATGGTGGGTTTTCTGCCTGATCTTTACGGATCTCATCTTTAGTAACGAATGGCACATATTGGAAGTCTTCAAGTGTCTTGATCTTTTCAGGTTTTATACCTGCCTGATCCCATTTCCTTCTATAGAAGGAGGAATGTCTATAGGCCCATTCCATCTGGGAGCGAAGCTTTTTTAAAATTATCTTCTCTCGCTCCTTAGGATCCATTGTCTCAATTTCCCTAAACCAGTATGGATCTTCTAAAGACGGCAAATAATTATCATCATAGATAGGTGGCCACTGGTTATTCATCTATCCTTCCCTCCCTTTTTATGTCAGTGATCTGGCTCTTTATAAAATCAATAATCTCCTGAACAGGAGTATCAGGACCAAATACTTCTGTAATTCCACGGCGTTTTAGCTCGGCTATGTCATTAGGGGGAATAACTCCTCCCATTATCACCAGTATATCCTCCATGCCCCATTCTCTTAGTTTTTCAACTACTTTTGGCCCCAAGGTGAGATGATTTCCTGAAAGGGTGCTAAGCCCTACCACATCAGGAGTCTCTTGTGCTGCTGCTGCAGCAATTTCATCAGGAAACTGATTTCCAAGATATATTACCTCCATTCCAGCATCTCTTAGAAGTCTGGACAGGGTAACAATCCCTTTCCAATGTATATCTAATCCCAGTTTAGCAAGGAGTACTTTTATGGGTCTTTGCGATACCATATGTAAATTACCTCCTTATTCAACTTAAAGGGAAACTCCAAAGCCCAAATGATTCCTTAAATACTGAATGGAGCTCACCTAAGGTAGCCCTTGCCTTAACTGCTTCAATTATTGCAGGCATGAGATTAGATGATCTTTTACAGGCCTTTCTAACCTCCTCCATTGCCCTTCTCCACAAGACTGAATTCCTTTCACTTCTAAGTCTTCTGAGTTTTTCAGCCTGCCTCTTTTCTGTTTCTGGGTACTGGAAGATCTCTGTAGGTGTGCCTCTGTCTTCACCTTGAAGATAATTGACTCCCACAATCTTTAATTTACCTTCCTCAATATCCTTCTGCTGTCTATAGCTAAATTCTGCGATATGTTGATGCAACCATCCATTTTCAACTATCTTTATTATCCCTCCCATTGCCTCTATCTTATCTATAAATTCAGATATCTTCTTTTCCATCTGATCAGTGAGGTATTCCACAAGATAAGAGCCTCCTAAGGGATCCACAACCTTTGTAACCCCTGTCTCTACCTGAAGAATCTGCTGTGTTCTGAGGGATATTAAAGCGGCCTTTTCAGTGGGAGCTGAATATGCCTCATCATATGAATCGATATGCAGAGACTGGGCTCCACTTAGGACTGCGGCAAGACCCTGTATAGCAGCTCTTGCTATATTGTTTAAAGGCTCAATAGAGGGAAGAGTGATCCCGGAGGTCTGAATATGAAATCTCATAAGGTGAGAACGCAAAGATCTCGCCTTTAATCTATTGGACACCACCTTATACCATACCCTTCTGGATGCCCTGCATTTTGCTATCTCTTCAAAGAAGTCATTGTGAAGATCCCAGAAAAAGGAGAATCTCTGAATAAATGAATCTACCTCTCTACCCCTTCTAATTATCTCTTGAGCAGTCTCTATGGCATTACATATGGCTACTCCCACCTCTGTCACCGCATCAGTTCCTGCCTCCCTTAGGTTATATCCATTAAAGCTAATAGGATTCCATCGCGGAAGAATCTGAGTTACATATTCAATTACATCACACTGCATCCTAAAAGAGTCCTTAGGCGGTAATATCTCTGGAGCACTGCCAACAGCGGTTTCCATTATAAAATCGTTCTGGCTGGTTCCAGAAAGCTTTTCAAAAGGGATTCCCCTCTCTTGTGCCATCACCATAAACATGGAAAGAAGAATCAGGGTTACACTTGGAAGATGGGTAACGAGTGAGACACTTATCCTATCTAAGGGAATATCTCTAAAGAGGGAGTGGAGATCATCCACAGAATCAAGGGCCACCCCACATTGGCCCACATTTCCCTCTGCCTGAGGCGAATCAGAGTCATATCCGCGGATGGTGGGCATATCAAGGACTATATTGAGCCCTGTTGCCCCTCTACTCATCAGATATTTAAGACGCTGATTACAGTCTTCTGGAGTTCCAAATCCAGCCAATTGCCTGATGGTAAAGGCTCTTCCCCTATACATGTTAGGATATATACCACGGGTAAATGGAGGGGAACCTGAGAATCCAAGATCTTTTATATAGTCAAGATCTTCAATATCGTCTGGACAATAGATCAATTTAAGAGGAATTCCTGAATATGTTCTCTCTCCACCTTCCTCCATCAGACCCCGATCTTTAAGACACTGCTCTATCCAGCTTTGCTTTTCTCTCTTAATCTGGGAGATCTGTTCCTGATTAAAGAGCCTCATATTATTTCTGAACCTCCTCTCTCTGTGCATTCCATATGACCTCATTTCTCTTAAACCATCTCTCTGTCTTACTTAGATGCTGTTTCATCAACCTTCTTGCACCTTTTACATCACCCCTATTAATTGCCTCAAAGATATCTTTATGCTCTTTTAGAAGATTGAGCTGATCAGCTTTTGTAGTAAAGATCTGTTCATGGGATAATCTGGTTACCTCTGCAAAGAGATAAAATATGGTATTTGCCACATGGAAATAGATTCCATTATGGGTTGCACGGGCAATGGTAAGATGAAATTCAGCGTCCAATTGGTGAATGGGTTTGCCTTTTTTAAGACCATCTTCCATCTCCTCTAATATCTCTTTAAGCATCCTGATATCACCTGCCTGAATCCTTTCAGCCGCAATCCCCACTGCCCATGTCTCAATAGCGGTTCTAAATTCTGCAAGTTCCACAATTCTTTTGTTGGACTCCCTTATAATAGAACATAGAGGATCTTTAAGGGATTGCTCTCCCACATCCTTTACATAGGTGCCATCACCCTGAATGGATTCCACCAACCCCATCTGCTCCAAGGCATATATGGCCTCCCGAAGTGTGGGACGACTAACCCTAAGCCTTTGAGCCATATCCCGCTCAGGCGGAAGCCTATCTCCAGGTTTAAGTGCTCCCTGCGCTATAAGCTCCTTGATCTGAAAGATGATCTCTTCAGTAACCTTTCTGGGTCTTATAGGCCTAAGCATAATTCTAAAAAGGTCAGATGGTCTAACCATTTCATATAAAAAATCAAATGTCAACCAAAATTTTAAAGTAATCTTAATTAATCACTATCTCATTAATTAGTTAGAATGCATTATCCACTTTCCACTCTTTCCAGACAGCGCCAACCAATGAAGGCCCTGGTTTAAGGGTAGGTCTGCCAGGTTGCCAACCAGAGGGGGTTGCCTCTTCACCTTTAGTGCTTCTTACATGCTGAAATGCCTTAATCTGTCTTATAAGCTCCATCACATTTCTTCCAACTGGTGGGGTCAAAATCTCAATTGCCTGGACTACGCCGTCTGGATCTATAATAAATCTACCTCTCATCTCAACTCCTGCATCCTCATCATAAACTCCATAGACCTTTCCTATATTTCCTCCGCTATCAGATAGCATAGGAAAGGGAACACCGCCATCTACCATCTTGGTAAGTTCATTGTCCTGCCACATCTTGTGGACAAAGTGGCTATCTACGCTGATAGATAGCACCTCCACACCCAGATCCTGAAGCTCCTTATATCTGGAGGCAACTGCCGCCAGCTCTGTTGCTCAGACAAAGGTAAAATCGCCTGGGTAAAAGCATAAGACCACCCATTTGCCCAGATAATCTGATAATTTAACCTGTCCAAATTGTCCATTTTGATATGCAGGGGCTTCAAAATCTGGTGCTTTGGCTCCTACCTTTACCCTCTCCATATTGTATCCCTCCTTTTCCTTGGTTTCTTCAATTGCTTCCCTTTTTTCTTCACCCACCTTAGATCCGGTGGGCTTTCCACAGCCTATCTTAAGCTCCCTCATTCCATCACCTCCTTGTTTTTAAAATAATAATAAGTATTATTATCAATTACAATTAGAATTGTAAATAAAAAATTTCCATCCTTTGGTAGATTTAATATTGCGAAGGACTATATTGAATAAGACATATCGCTTATAAAGAGATATTTCTCAAATCAAACCCATATCTCCATCCAGTCCAGAGAAATATTTCTCCTTAATTAATCTTAAGTTTGACAGTTGGTAGTGTAAAAAAACAGGTAAATATTCTGTAAGATCATAACCCCTAACAGTCTTTATATCCATGGTAAAGCCTGGAAAAAGAGAAGAGGCTTATGGATGGTGGTATCATAAAAGATAAAAATCCACCTCATATCCTCTCCACCTGGCAAATAGATCTCCTCTTTCAACCATTCATCCACCTTAAGCCTGCTTAATGGATACATGCACCGGTTAATCCAAAATTTCGCAAGATTCCCTCAAGGTCATTCCGAGGAGCATTAACGACGAAGCAATATCAGAAAGGTTTTTGGTTCGGAGGTAGCAGGAGGATAAGATTGCTTCGCTTCGCTCGCAATGACAGCGTTGGAAAGGATCTCTCTTGAACCTTACGAAATTCGAGATGAATAGGATACCTCTTACCCTTTACCATCTGCTCTTCTTGAGCCTGTAACAGATATAAAATGACCTAAGTTATTGATCTATTTAGATGTGCTATCCAAAAATCAGTAAATTTTTAACTAATAACTGTCAACCTTAGGTGTATCTTTGCATGAAATTCTTCTATATCATCAACTGGAATTCTACCTCTGTAATCTTTACATTCAAATATCCATATTAAGGAAGGTCTTTCTTTTTCGGGGAGATAAACTTCTATAGAGATATCAACAATTATATTGCTATCTCTATCCTTTGAATAATAACCTTTCCTTTTAAATATTTTTGTATAGGTAGGAGATACGCACAATTTTTCACTCTTAAGTTCTCTTTCAAGCGCTTCAAAAACTCTATCTTCAAATTTGCTTCCTTTTAATGCTGTATTCATTCCTGCACCTAACGACAAAATTCAGCGGCGCCGTTTATCGGCGTCCGCTGGAAAGATTTGTTAGATGGTTTTATTATTGTGTTTTCTTCTGAATTCCATTGCTTCTTTGCTTAATTCTTCTACTTCCTTATCCTTCCATAAATCTCGTTGCCATTTAGTGTAATCAAACGGCTCTCTTTTTATTAAAGTTATAAACCTCTCTGTCTCCACTTTTCCTAGCTCTTTCAATAATATCCTAATTCCTTTTATCTTTAATTCAGTATCTGTTATCATGCTCCCTCCAAAATAGTTATAAATTGAATAGGATCTACTACTTCTATCTCTTTAAGTCCTTTTATCTTTTTTAATATCTTATCATCTGTTGTTATAAAATACTCTGCCTTTCCTTCTATTGCACACGCAATATGCAACGCATCTTTAGATTTCAATCCTTTTTTTACCAATTCTCTGGCTTTCTCTAAAATTTATTGTTTTCTTCAAGATCTAATATTGCAAATTGTTTCCATTCTTGTATAGTACTTTTTCTTTCTTCAAAAGGATTTTGTTCGTTTTCATAATCTAAAATATAAGACCAAATTATTTTTAAATCTCCCACAATAATTTTAGTTTGAATATAAAGTTTAGCTTCTGTTTCTAATTTTATACGAATTGACGACTAGTTGTCAAATGGACGATTAAAAACGCAGTTATCAAGGTAAATTATTTTTCTTTCATCTAACG
>CBFDUE010000006.1:0-62656 GCA_965613025.1 uncultured bacterium | reverse complement strand
CTCTCACTTTCTACCCCAAGCACCGCCCTAACTCCAATGAGTGCAAGGCCATGCAGAAGATAGCTTTCACGATTCAGATATATGTCCCGAAATAGGGTTACAAGCTGATCTATCACCTTAGATGGAAGGGAATCAAATTCATCTATAAATAGAATAACAGGCCTTTTAAAAATCCCTTTTCTTTTATGGAATAAGAGCCTGAAGCCTTCCCAATTAGCAGGTGATTCTATCTCCATATCAAAGGCATTTAAAATAAGATCTGATACCTTATCCAAAAATTCTTCAGTTTTTTCATCATCTTTTAACACTACCCCCTGCATACTCATCATGCCAAGGGTGAATTTATCACTATAACGGTTCTCTATCTCTTGCTTTACCTGCCTCATAAGCCAGGTCTTGCCTGTCTGCCTTGGTGCCCAGATGGTAAAATAATGTCCTCCTTTTTCTATTTTACCTACAAGCTGACTTATACACTTATCTATAAGCTCCTTTCTTGGAACACAGAAGTGTTCCTCACAATCCACAGGACCATATGAGAAAAATCTTCGCATACCATATGCTCCTCAGTTTTTAACTACTTAAAGTATCTTGTCTAAAAAAGGATCAGATTGTCAAGAAGAGAGGAGTAGATTGCTTCGCTTCGCTCGCAATGACAGGGAAAGAGGCCATTTTAAGGAGTAGAAATGATAAGACGACCTATATCTAAGGATTAAATTTGATAGTTGTATTTAAGATCATAAGGGTTTCTTTCATTTTCTCTTTATCTTAAAAGAGATGGGGATTCTGACCTTCATCTCAATTGCCTTATCACCCTTCCTTGCCGGTATAAATTCCCACCTCTTTACCCCTTTTTGTGCTGCCCTATCTGGCACTCTGTGACCACCTGATTTTATAACCTTTAGCTCCCTCCTATTAGATTTACCCTTGGTGTTCCGGTTATGGGATTTAAATCCACCAATATCTGACAATCAAATAGTTCCCTTAAGTTATCTGAATTTATTACATCCTTAGGAGTTCCCATATCAAATACCTTGCCATCTTTAAGCAAGAGCACCTCTTTACAATACTGAGATACCAGATCTATATCATGGGATACCACAACCACTGTCAATCCCATCTCTTTTATAAGCGATGAGATTATCTCAAATATCTCTGTCTTATACCTTAGATCCAGAAATGTGGTAGGCTCATCCAAAAGCACGATCTCTGGCTCCTGTGCAAGGGTCTTGGCTAAAAGCACCCTCTGTTTTTCACCACCAGAAAGTGTATTTATTGGCCTATGGGCAAAGTCAATGCTGTCTGTTAATCTTAATGCCTCTTTTGCAATATCAAGATCCCTCTTCCCTTCAAACTGAAACATGCCCAGGTGGGGAAATCTTCCCATAAGCACCACTTCAAGAACAGAGAAATTGAAATGAAAATGGGTCTCCTGGGTTACCATGGAAATCTTTTTCGCAATCTGTGCCCTCTTCATCTTAGTCAATGGTCTTCCCTCAAATAGCACCTCCCCTTCCTGAGGATGTAGGATTCCATCCATAATCTTAAGAAGTGTGCTTTTCCCTGAGCCATTTGGCCCCACAATTCCAAGAAATGTCCCCCTTTTTATCTGAAGCCTGATCCCTCTTACCACCCAGTTCTTCTCATATCTGAACCCCACATCCTGAAATTCTAAGATTCTATCCACCTGCTTCCCCTCTTTCTCAATAGATATATAAAAAATGGGGCTCCTAAAAAGGCAGTTACCACTCCCACAGGCAGTTCAGATGGGCTAATGATCAATCTGGCCAAGGTGTCTGATGCAATGAGAAACGCAGCTCCTCCTATAGCAGATACAGGGATGAGAACTCTATGGTCAGATCCTACAAGCATTCTTGAAAGATGTGGCACAATTAATCCCACAAACCCGATTATTCCTGAAAACGAAACCACTGTCCCAACCATCAATGATACCACCACAATGCTTATAATCTTTACCTTTTCCACCTCAACCCCCATATGAAGTGCCTCCTCCTCTCCTGCGGTAATGAGATTATAATGAGTGGAAAGGCCGTATAGCACAATGCTACCTATAATCAGGGGGATAAAGATGATATTAATGGCCTCAAATCTGCTCTGTGATAGATCTCCATATAGCCAGTAGAGCATATTATGTAAAAGAGTATGGGTGGAAGTGGCTATAAAGAACATTATAACTGCAGTAAAAAATGCATTAATAATCACTCCAGATAGCAAAATGGTTGAAGATTCCACCCCGGCGCCTTTTTTTCCAAAGACAATCACCAAAGACAGGGTAAAGACCGCACCCCCAAATGCCATAAGTGGCACACCCACCCCATAGCCCATTCCAAGCACAATGGCAATTACTGCACCCAATGCCGCACCACTTGAGGTCCCTAAGATAAAGGGCTCAGCTAAAGGGTTTCTCAAAAGTGCCTGAAATACCACCCCTCCTAATGAGAGTGTATAACCTGTCATTCCACCAAGGAGTATCCTTGGAAGCCTGATCTTAAATACAATAAGATATGCTGGGTCATTTGAGCCAAGTCTTCCTTTAATCAACAACAGAAGCTTATTAAACGGAATATGCGCTGTTCCCAAGATCAGTGAAACAGTAGCTACAATCAAAAGTAATATGATACTTAAAGAAGATATTATAATAACTCTTTTTGGTGTAACTGGTGGACTTTGTATATCTTCCATCTCTATATTATTTAAAAAGCGTAGGATGTATTATCTTTGCCATCTTTTCCAACGCATCCACAATGCGAGGGGAAGGTCTATCAATAAGATCGGAGTCAAAGAGATAGACCTTTCCCATCTTTACAGCAGGAATAGCCTTCCATCTATACCACTGTATTTTTGCCTCTTCAAATCTTCCACCCCTCTCCATAGATGAAATTATAATTATCTCTGGTGCCCTCTTTATCACCTCCTCGATGCTAAGCACCGGATATTGAACAGATGCATCTGACATTATATTTCTTCCACCAGCAAGGCTAATTATCTCATGATGCAGTGTTTCACGATTAACGCTCATTATGGGATTCAGGTTTATCTGTAAGAATACTTTGGGCCTATATACTCCCTTGGTCTTATTAATAATCTTCTTAACTCTGGCTCTTAAATCATCTAAGAGTATTAAAGCCCTATCTTTTACACCACAGAGCTCTCCAATGGTAAGGAGGGTCTCAAATAGTCCGTTTAGATTTCGGGGGTCGGTTATAAATACAGGGATGCCTGCCTGCTCTAAAAGTGTCACCACCTTTGGATCATTTCCGCCCTTTGTGCCTATTACAAGATCTGGCGAAAGTGTTAGGATTCGCTCCACATTGAGATCTATATAAGATCCCACCTTAGGCTTAAGAGTAGCCTCTGGAGGATAATTACTGAACTTTGTAACTCCAACAACCTTATCCCCTAATTCCAGGGAATACAGTATCTCTGTTATACTTGGTGCCAATGAGACGATCCTCTGAGGTCTTTCACTAATTTCAACCGCTCTTCCCGTTGCATCATAAAAAGTAGAAGGAATCGCAATCTTCTGGATGTAAATTGATAGATATAGCAAGGTGAAGGCAATAAACAGCATTTTTAAACGAAATTTCTTTTTATCCCCATTCATATCCATTTTAACCTGAGACCTTTGAATAATCCCTTTTTACACTGGGGGTTATACCCCCAGACCCCTGTCATTGCGAGCGAAGCGAAGCAATCTCATACCTTTTATAGATTGCTTCGGGTCTTTTAAGACCCTCGCAATGACAGATTCCATTTACAGCTTTTTTATAAGAGCTTTGAATTCTTCAAAGCTCTTATCCTATAATATATAAATCTACTGCTATACTTATACAGACAGTGATCCATCCACTTATCATTATCATTGACATTCCCCTTTTTATATCAATTGCTTCTGGATCTCTAAATTCTTCACCGAGCCATTCCCTATCTCTACAGCCGTCTGGATAGAGGGTAGGCCCCCCTAATCTCACATTCAATGTGCCTGCCATAAGGCTTTCTGCATGGGCTGAATTGGGTGATTCATGTTTGAGTCTATCCCTTAAAAATGTCTTTATACCACTCCATACATCCAATCCCTTAATCAATCCAGCAATAAAAAATGGAAGTACACAGATCCTGGATGGAATAAAATTCATAATATCATCCGCTCTTGCACTTATAGATCCAAAATTACGATATCTTTCATCTCTATATCCCACCATGGAATCAAGTGTATTGACCGCTTTATAGAACCACATTGTCCCTATTCCAATCAAAGCAGGATCTATACCTAAGCATTTGCCCAGTCCCACCCCCAGGAGATACCAGAATATAGGTGAAAGAAAGCCATCTACAAAATTCTCTGCCATACTTTCAATGGTGGCTCTTACAATACCATGGCAATTAAGAGCCCTCACATCTCTTCCTACGATCTTAGATAGTTCCTTCTTAGCTAAGGTGATATCTCTTTTCTCCAAGCCAAAATAGACAGCATATATATGATTCTTTAAGTCTTTAAGGGCAATGGTAAAATAGCAAAATAGGGCTGAAACAAAGAAATAAAGTATATTATGAACCGTCTTTGAAATATACAGAAGGCCTGCGACAATTCCAACTGAAATACCTGAAACAGATAGAAAAAGAAGCATTCCTCCTCCCTTTCCATTCCAACCTCTTCTTTTAAGAGCATCTTCAATATAGACTATAATATGACCAAGAAGACGCACTGGATGAAAGCTAAACGCTGGATCACCTAAGACCATATCCAGCAGAAATGCAGATGCCAATATCAGCGCTGAAATGCCAGATTCACCTCCTTTAAAAGACATAGAAGCCTATTGTTTTCATCTTTCCTTCGGATTGCAAAACGAAAAAAATTCCCTTCAAGTCCCTGAAAATTTCTGCAATCCCTTACATAGCATCTGTTTTTAAGTAGATGGCAGATAAGATCATCTAAATTGTCGGTGCAATCCCATCTGCAGAGCAGAAAATTACACACAGATGGATAGGGAAGAACACCGTCTATCTTTTTTAATATCTCATATACCCTATCTCTCTCCTTAAGGACTTCTCTTCTGGATTCCTCTTCATATTCCTCACATCTGATAAGTAGCCGTGCTATCTCCTCTGCAACTCCATTTACAGTCCAGGGCTCCTTAAGTCTTTTGATCCTTTCAATTACATCTGGGTGTGCTATCACTGCTCCTGCCCTTATCCCTGCAAGGGAGTAAAACTTGGTAAGGGAGTGAACCACCACCAGATTATATCTCTGGGGTTCAAAGAGAAGGCTTTCATGTTCCCAATCTTTTAAAAATTGTATAAATGCCTCATCAACCAAAATCCATTTACTTGGGAAATTATCTGCTAAATAGAGAATCTTTTCTTTTTTAAAAAGGGTGCCAGTTGGATTATTTGGCCGCCCTAACCATATAGCATCTGCATCCTTAAGTGCAGACTTAATTGTATCCATATCAGGTAAAGAAAATGAATCTTCAGAAGATAGAAAAATGGGAATAATTTCAGCACCTGAAATTGTAGATGAGCGCATATAGTCATAATATGAAGGCATAATTACTACAGCCCTTCTAATATGGAGAGCCCGCGGAATTAGATAAATAAGCTCAGTAGATCCATTTCCAGAAAGACAGCAGTCTGCTTTAATCCCAAATCTGTATCTATAGAAGTCGACTATTCCTCTCCCTTCAGGATGGGGATATCTATCTATCCTTTTAAATAGTTTTAACCAGTTTTCCTTTATAATCTGTGGTGGACCAAAGGGATTAAGGTTTACGCTGAAATCCAACACATTATCCACCCTGAGGCCAAATCTCTTGAATTCTGCCTCTGGCATACCACCATGAATCGGCTTTAGAGATTCATGCATCATTTTAAGAGCTATAGGGCCTTTGGAGATGGTCTTTTGCTAACTTTGTATTGTCATCTGGATGATTCTATCCACCTCACAATGGGTTTCAAAGTGATCTGCAAGCTTATCATATTCCTTTGTGCGTGTTGATATTCCTCGCTTAGGCCTTCTCTGCTTAAGTCCCTTTACTCTTCTGATCTGATTTAAAAATTCGGCTCTAAATCCGGAAGAGTCCAGAATGCCATGCACATATGTTCCAAAGATCCTTTCATCTTCATTTACCCATCCATCAATCCAGCTCTTTTTTTCGCCAATTCCATGGATCTTTAAAAACCCCCTTCCTCTGCGTTCTACAACCCTTGTTCTTCCCATATGTATCTCATAGCCCTTTATCCTTTTCCTATTTATCAGACAGATACCTACAACTTCTCTTACGATCTTTTCTCTTTCAAGCACAGTCTCAACAGGCAAAATCCCTAATCCTTTGATTTTCCCCTTATCTGATTCCACTCCCCAGGGGTCTTTTATCTCTTTTCCCATCAATTGATATCCTCCACAGATACCCAAGATCCACTTTCCAAGCTTTTTAAATTCTCTTATCTTCCTTTTCCATCCTGTACGCTCAAGCCAGATTCCATCTGAGATCACATTTTTTGATCCTGGCACTATGAGCATATCATATCGTGTATCCAGTTCCTTTGGGCTGGAAAGATAATTCAATACCACATCAGGCTCCCTTTCCAATAGCTCAAAGTCTGTGAAGTTGGAAATGGAAGGAAGTCTTACTACCCCAATGTTTATAGCATCTTGTCTCAAAGGGTTGGGACTTCTCCTGTCTTTCTGAAGTATCATTGAATCTTCAGGATCTATCATGATATTATCATAATAAGGGATCAGTCCGAGCACTGGCTTTCCCGTAGCTTTTTCAATATATTCAATACCTGATCTAAAGAGTCTTGGATCACCTCTAAACTTATTTATTAAAAAGCCAATAACCATATCCCTTTCATCTCTATCCATAAGCTCCATTGTTCCAATGATCTGGGCAAATATTCCACCTCTATCAATATCAGCAACCAGTATGCATCTTGCGCCCACCTCCTTTGCCATGGGAAGATTAGCGAGATCTTTATCTTTTAGATTCATCTCACAGCAACTCCCAGCACCTTCAAGCAAGACAATATCATATCGCTGAGAAAGAAAATTGTAGGAGTCCAAAATGGGTCGTTTCAAAATAGGCTTAAGCTGATAGAATTTCATGGCATCCATCTGTTTGAATACCTTTCCATGAATCACAACCTGAGACCCCACTCCACTTGAAGGCTTAAGCAACACAGGATTCATATGTATGGAAGGGAGGAGCCCAGCGGCTTCTGCCTGCACCACCTGGGCCCTTCCTATCTCACCCCCTTCTACTGTTACATAGGAATTGTTAGACATATTCTGTGCCTTAAAAGGGGCCACTTTAAATCCCCTGCGACTAAGGATTCTGCAGAATGCAGTCACCGCAATAGACTTTCCCACATCACTTCCTGTGCCAAGAAACATCAATCCCTTTGCCAATGGCCCCTCCCTCAGATAATAAAAAATACAGCTCTTATTCTATTTTCTCAAACTATAGCTAAAATACCATATTAATTCCTCCTAAAAATGTGGCTTCAGGCATTGGATAATAATTAAAGGAATTAAACCAACTGGAATAAAATCCATAGTCACTGTATTTCTCATTAAAGATATTTTTTCCATTTATAAAAAATTCAATATTCTTAAGCCTATAACTCAAATAGATATCTACAGTATCATAACTTTCCATCTCTTTTTGAGTATTTCCATAGTCATTTCCAAAATACCTTTTTCCTACAAAATTGTATTGGGTCTTTATTCTCAGTCCCTTTATTGGGAATATATTTATACCCAAATTACCCTTCCATTCAGGCACAAGTGGAATTCTCTTCCCTTCATTGGGCCCTTTGTCAAATTCTGCATTTAGATACCCTATTCCTCCATAGATACTCAATATATTAAAAGGTCTTATATTAAGATTAAGCTCAACACCAGTGTGTCTTGTATCCTGCAAATTTTCATTTTGAAATGTGACATTATTCCAGGCTATTTCATCACTTACATCTAAGATATAGGCTCTTAGATCCCCTCTTATCTTATCCTTTAAAAACTTTAATCCCATCTCATACCCAATTGCTGTCTCCTGTTTTAAATTAGTGTTTACTGCACCTGTAAAAAGTAGCATATATTCATCCACTACTGGATATCTGAAGGATCTAAATATTCTTCCATAGATCTTAGAATCCTTTATAAAGCTGTATGCTAATCCAACATTCCATGCCCATTCTCCATCATCAAACTTGACTCCCACCTCATTTCCTCCAACAACTCCCCCAAGTTTAGTTGTTACCGATTCGTATCGTATACCTGAATTTAAAACCAATGAGTCAGAGATATTAAACTCTTCTTGTATATATCCGGCAAAGGTATTTCTCGAATGATCATATATACCCTGTCCACTATTACGATTGGCCTCATAGTCAACACGGTAGATATCAATACCTGAGGTAAGCCGATTTTCGTGATCATGAATGAAACTGTCCAAAATATATTGAAAAACAAGGCCATGAGTAATGATATTAAAGTCCATAATGCTATTCCAAGAGATAATTTCACTTCTTCTATCTTCATCTCTTCTGCTCAAAGTAATATTAAATAGACCCTTTTCTTCAAAATCAGCTTCAATTGAAAGAGATAATGATACATCTTCATCTTCACCTCCATCATTGGGAGTTATAGATTGTCGTCTGTCCTGATTCATCTGTGCCTCTGTAAGGGAGCCAGGAAGCTCATAATCTGCATAGGTAGAATCCATCCGAAAGCTCAAAGATATAGGTCCTTCCGTTTTATGTCTTAACATTAGATAAAAATTCTCACGATTTGCCTGTGAATTCTCTCTATATCCATCTGTAGCAAATTGACAAAATCCCATCTGTATACCCGTCCCCTTTTTATTAAATCCAATCTCTATGTTTGCCTTACCCGTTTCAAGACTTCCTCCCAATAGCTTAAAATTTCCCCTTTGATCCTCTTTTATCCTTTTAGTAATGATATTTATCACCCCACCAATTGCATGATCTCCATAAAGGACAGAGCCAGAGCCATGAAGTATTTCAATCTTTTCCACATTTTCAATGGGAATACTTGTCCATCTTATTCCTGAAAGATCAATGGGATTTACTCTTCTTCCATTTATTAAAACTACCACATGTCTATCTGCACTTTCTCCAAAACCACCCATGTCAACCACCTGATTATTACCGTTTCCGTTTAGATCCCTTACTGTAATACCACCTAAAAATTGTAGAAGCTCGGGTATAGACTGTGCACCGCTTGCTTCTATCTCATCTTTATCTAATACGGTTACCATGGCAGGGATCTTCTCTACCTTTTGTTCATACCTGGTGGCAGTTACCACCACCTCTTCAAGTGTTGACACAGACTTCTCTTCCCCATTTGCTATCATCGTACCTAAAAAAGAAAATACAGATATTAGATAAAAGACCATTAATACCCTTTTCATCTTTTAAACCTCCTTCTCAAAAGTCTTTCATTATCTGTTTCCCTTCCAAGTACCGAAAATTATGCCTC
Source organism: uncultured bacterium (assembly GCA_965613025.1). Taxonomy (GTDB): domain Bacteria; phylum Desulfobacterota; class DSM-4660; order Desulfatiglandales; family JALVMZ01; genus CAYTXJ01. The sequence goes on along the minus strand of CBFDUE010000006.1, from coordinate 53,139 downwards.
TTAAGCCATCTTTTAAGCTCCCTTAAGATTGAGGGATCCCTTATGTGAAGTATCTCCCCCAAAAACATAAGCTCTTCCATGATCTTCCAGTAGATATACATCTTTAAAACCTCCCATAAAATTAAAAATCCCTGAATCAGCCTTTAAGCTGATTCAGGGATTTCCCGTTTTATCCTCTGAACCACCCAGAGGCCTGCCTTAATCCCCGAAGGCTATGACCTCTTTAAGACCCAGGCAGGTCTTCTGACTCGTGGATCAACCTACTTGCCGCACCTTCCCACCCTGCACCAAACTTAAGATTTTTTACTCTTGCTCAGCCAACCTTCCCTATCAAATAATCAAATAATGGAGCCATCATGGAAGGCGGCTTTTTTAAGTTTGGTGCAGGGCAGTGGCCTTTCTCGAGGCACGCTATTCATTCCCTTATTTGCATATACAGACAGTAACCTATAATGAATAACGTCCCCGATTAGCGGCTTTCGTCCCCACTTACAGCCGCGGGCCGGCCCCGGTTTCTCACCGGGTTCCCTATTAAGCCCTTACAGGCACCTGGATCCTTTTTTCTTTTTATACCCCATTTTATTTAAGAAGTGTCAAGGGAAATTTAGCCTTTTTCTATGATATGGAAACCTCTGAAGAAATTGGGATAAGCTAAACTTAATATCAATCCTGCCGAAAGATATATGGGGTTACATATCTTAAAATGACCAGGGGGTAAAAGATAATGGATAGGGTCTCATTAAGATTCAAATTACTTTTGTCTTTTATCTTAGTTGGCCTAATTCCCTTTACTATTATTAGTCTGATATCTCTAAACAAGACAGGGGATGCCTTATCCAAACATGTATATGAACACCTGACTGCGGTTAGAGAGATAAAAAAATATCAGATAGAGAAATTTTTTGAAGACAGAAAAGATGATATGAAGGTCTTAATAGAGACCATTTCCACTTTGCGTAAAGAGGCATTTGATAAACTGGAAGCTGTAAAAAATACAAAAAAGATCCAGATAGAGAACTATTTTAATGAAAGAATAGGTGATGTCTCAGTGCTGTCCAGAAATAATCAGGTATTAAATGCCTTATCTGGATTTAAAGAGGCCTTTGAGCTTGATGATAGACAACCAGCAGGGCCTAATTGGCAGACAGTGGAGAATTACTATGGAAAGTGGCTTAAGACATATAAACAGGAATACAATTACAGTGATCTCTATCTCATAGATAAAAACGGTGATATAGTCTTTACTGTGGAAAAGGGTGTTGATCTTGGCAAAAATCTCTTAACAGGCTCTTTAAGAGATAGCCCTCTTGCAAAGTGCTTTCATAGGGCCTTAAAAGAAGTTACAATACAAGACTTTGAACCATATGCACCTTCTAATAATGAACCCTCTGCATTTATGGGTGCTCCTATAAAAAGAGATGGTCAAACAGTTGGTGTAGTAGCATTAAAACTCTCAATTGATGATATTAACAGGGTAATGGGAGAAAGAACCGGCATGGGTGAGACAGGCGAGACCTATCTTGTAGGCCCAGATAAATTGATGAGATCCGATTCCTATCTTGATCCCAAATTCCATTCTGTTAGGGCATCCTTTTCCAATCCTGAAAAAGGAAGAGTGGATACTGAGGCAAGCAGGGAGGCATTAGCGGGTAAAAGTGGCACTAAGGTGATTATAAGTTACAATGGAAATTATGTGCTATCCTCATATAGCCCTCTGAGAATAAAAGGTCTCAATTGGGCTATTATCTCAGAGATAGATATTTCAGAGACATTTTGCCCCAAAGATCTCTCTGGAGAATATCTCTTTGAAAAGTATGTAAAGATGTATGGATACCCGGATCTATTTCTTATAAATCCAGATGGATACTGTTTTTACACAGTTAAAAAAGGCACAATTTATAGAAGCAACCTATTAAATGGTAAATTTTCAGATACCAATCTTGGAAGGTTAATAAAGAGGGTGTTGGAGACAAAGAGATATGGTATTGTAGATTTTGAACCTTTTAAGCCTTCTAATAATGAACCTGCCGCATTTATAGCTCAACCCGTTGTCCACGATGGGAAAGTTGAAGTAATCGTAGCACTTCAACTCTTCCCAGATGCAATAAATTCTATCATGAGACAACGTCAAGGTATGGGTGAGACAGGCGAGACCTATCTTGTAGGCTCAGATAAGTTGATGAGATCCGATTCCTATCTGGATCCTAAATTTCATTCGGTCATAGCATCCTTTGCAACTCCTCAACTGGGTAAAGTGGATACAGAAGCTGTCAGAGAAGGACTCTTAGGTAAGAGTGGACATAAGACAGTTAAAAACTATAGAGGTGATAAGGTCCTCTCTGCATTTACCCCTATAAATATTGAAGATATTAATTGGGTATTAGTTTGTGAAATCAATGAATCAGAGGCATTTAAAGCTATTAGGCATTTAAAGTGGTTCATTGGAATTATTGCTATATTTGGAATAGGTCTCATTATTGTAGTTGCTCTATTAATAGCTAAATCCATTGTAAGACCTATTAACAAAGTAATTTCCCGTCTAAAGGAAGCCTCTTTCCAGGTAGCGTCTGCATCTTCTCAGGTATCGTCTGCATCCCAGCGGTTAGCAGAGGGTGCAAGTGAGCAGGCATCTTCATTAGAGGAGACCTCTGCATCCTTGGAGGAGATGTCTTCTATGACGAGGCAGAATGCGAATAATGCCAATGAGGCTAAGGCTGCGAGGAATGAGGCGTATGAGTCGCTTATGATGGCCAGTAAGGCAATGGAGGAGACGATGGAGGCGATGGGAAGGATAAGGTCAAGTGGTGAGGAGATAGGTAAGATAATAAAGACTATAGATGAGATAGCGTTTCAGACGAATTTATTGGCGTTGAATGCTGCTGTTGAGGCAGCAAGAGCTGGGGAGGCGGGAGCAGGTTTTGCGGTAGTGGCTGATGAGGTGAGGAATTTAGCTATGAGGGCAGCTGAGGCAGCGAAGAACACCCAGAGTTTGATAGAGAAGACGGTTGAGGATATAGGTAGGGGGTCTGAGTTATTGGATAGGACCCATAGTGCATTTGAAGAGACGGTTAAGAGTAATAAGAGGGTGGCTGAGCTTATAGATGAGATAGCGGTGGCATCTGGGGAGCAGGCACGGGGTATAGAGCAGATAAGCAAGGCGGTCAGCGAAATAGACAAGGTGGTTCAAGAGACTGCTTCGAGTGCTGAGGAGAGTGCATCTGCCTCTGAGCAGTTAAGTGCTCAGGCAGAGGAGATGCGGAAGGTAGTAGATGAGTTAATTAAACTTGTAGAAGGGGATATAAGCAGAGATGGAACAATATCTTTAAATAGAGTCATAAAGGAATATGCAAAAGGTGGAAAAGAAATTCAGGAGAAGAGACGCCTTGCTTTGCAAAAAAGGAAAGAATCTCAGCTTGAAAGATCAAAAGAGATAACTCCAGATCAGGTAATTCCTCTTACAAAGGACGAAGAAGAAGGTTTTGAAGAATTTTGACACAAAAAGATCTATCTTGCTTATGAAATTATCTCTTTTACTGTCTCTCCTACTGCCCCTAAATCCTTAACCACTGTTATTCCAGCATCCTCCAATGCCCTTATCTTATCTTCTGCCTTTCCCATACCACCTGAGATTATGGCACCAGCATGCCCCATCCTCTTTCCAGGTGGTGCTGTTCTTCCTGCAATAAATGCAATTACTGGCTTTGGATAACCTCTTTTTATATATTCTGCTGCCTGCTCTTCAGCCCTACCCCCTATTTCCCCTATAAGCACAACGGCCTCTGTCTGGTCATCCTCCTTGAATCTTTCAAGCATATCAATGAAGCTCACTCCCACTATGGGATCACCTCCGATCCCTATGCATGTAGACTGGCCCAGCCCTGCCTTGGTTAGCTGATCCACCACCTCATATGTCAGGGTTCCACTTCTGGAAATCACCCCGATTGTGCCTTCTTTATGGATATGTCCTGGCATGATTCCCACCTTTGTCTTTCCAGGTGATATGATACCAGGACAATTGGGCCCAATAAGCACCGTGCCTCTTTCTCTTATAAACCTCATCACCTTTATCATATCAAGCACAGGGATACCCTCTGTGATGCATACAACCACTCTGATTCCTGCAGATGCGGCCTCCATTATGGCATCTGGTGCAAAGGCAGGTGGGACAAAGATACAGGATGCATTAGCACCGGTCTTTTCCACCGCCTCTTTAACCGTATTAAACACTGGCACTCCTTCAACCTCTTGTCCCCCTTTTCCAGGGGTAACTCCTGCACATACATCTGTTCCATAATTTGACATCTGCTTAGTATGAAAGCTTCCTTCCTTTCCGGTTATACCTTGAACCACCACCTTTGTGTTATTATCTACCAATATAGCCATTTTTAACTCTCCTTTACCTGTTTTGCCACTAATCTTGCAGCCTCTTTCATATCCCTTGCAATCAAAAATTCAAGGCCACTTTCTTTAAGGAGCTCTCTTCCCTGATCCACATTTGTCCCTTCAAGCCTAATTATCAGAGGAACCTTTATCTCAACTCCTTTTGCCGCCTTAATCAGGCCTCGTGCAAGCACATCACACCGCAATATACCACCAAATATATTGATCAGTATGGCCTTGACCTTAGGGTCTTCAAGTATTATCTCAAACCCCCTCTTAATCATCTCCTCGCTTGCACCGCCCCCCACATCCAGGAAATTGGCAGGTTCGGCCCCTGCCATCTTGATCAGGTCCATTGTGGCCATTGCAAGCCCTGCCCCATTTACCATCACCCCTATATCTCCGTCCAATCTTATATAGTTGAGGTTGTATTCATGGGCCTTAAGCTCCAAGGGATCCTTTTCCTTTGGATCATCAAGCTCTTTTAGATCCCTGTGTCTGAAAAGGGAATTGTCATCTATATCCATCTTTGCATCTAAGGCAATGATAGATCCCTGCTTTGTAATCACAAGGGGATTTATCTCAACCAAAGAGCAATCCTTTTCAAAGAAGATCCTGCATAGGGTATTTAAAAGAGAGACGAATTTTTTAAAGAGATCGGTTCCAAGCAAAGGTCCCAAGCGATATGCTATGTTCCTTGCCTGAAATGGAAGCCATCCCACTGCGGGATCTATGTGCTCTTTCCAGATAAGGGAGGGGTCCTTTGCTGCTACCTCTTCGATTTCCATTCCACCACTGGGGCTAAATATCAGAACAGGTCTTTCAGCCTCTCTGTCGATGGTAATTCCAAGATAAAATTCCTTTTCAATATCTACTGCCTCTTCAACTAAGATCTGATGAATCTTTTTTCCCTCAGGGCCTGTCTGAGAAGTTACCAAAGGCCTTGAAAACATCTCTTTTGCAGTCTCTTTCAGTTCAGCTTCGCTTTTGACTATTCTAACTCCTCCTGCCTTTCCTCTTCCCCCTGCATGTATCTGCACCTTTAAGACCCAAGGTGGGCCTTTTAGCTCAGAGTGGACCCTTTCTGCCTCGTCTGGAGAGCTGATTACCTTTCCATTTGGAACCATTATCCCATAGTCTTTAAAAATCCCTTTCGCCTGATATTCATGTAGCTTCATATGATCTCCCCAAATTTTTTTGAAGTCTTTTATCATCACCTCCTCTGTTCCTGTCAAGGGAAAAACATGGAGAATATACCTTTGACAATGAATTTAAAATAATGCATCTTTATGTTTAATGATTGGTTATCTGATAATTTCCCTATCTTTTATATTAAGCATTATACACATATCATATGCCCAAATACAGATACCCTACCATAAGATTAAGGTTAAATATGGAGGTATTAATATGTCAGATAGATTGAGTGAAGATGAGGGAAGATATCTGATTGAGTTAGCAAGAGATACTATTCATAGAAGGCTCTTTGATAAGGGTTTAAGGGATATATCTCCACCTCCTTCTGTCAGATTAAACCAGAGAAGAGGCACATTTGTTACCCTTACCATTGATGGGAACCTCCGAGGATGTATCGGTCATATTGTCCCAAAAGGCTCTATTATAGAAGGTGTTAGGGAAAATGCTATTAATGCAGCATTTTATGATCCCCGGTTCAGACCTTTGTCTAAGAAGGAATTTGATAAGATAAAGATAGAGGTCAGTATCTTAACTAATCCTGAGCCCTTAGAATACAAAGATGCAGAGGATCTCTTAGCCAAACTCAGACCTGGAATTGATGGAGTGATAATAAAGAAGGGATATCATCAGGCCACATTTCTGCCTCAGGTGTGGGAACAGCTTCCAGATAAAGAAGAATTTTTAGCTCATCTATGTCTAAAGGCAGGCCTTGATCCTGATACATGGAAAAGGGAAAAGCTGGAAGTGCTGACCTATCAGGTGCAGGCATTTGAAGAAGAATAATGGATGCATCTTCTTAAAAAGACAGTTATTCTAAGTGTAATAGCAACAGGTATCTCCTCCATAAGCTGTCAGATAATAACCTTAAGAGAATTCCTATCTCATTTCCATGGAAATGAAATCACTATCTCTATGGTCTTCTCTCTCTGGCTACTGTTTACCGCTTTGGGAAGTCTCCTTGCAAGACCTCTTAAAAAAGTCTCTTATCCAACATTTTCCATCCTAAGCTTTGTCCTTTCCATCTGGCCTCTGATTCAATTGCTAATAATAAGATATGTATCATATGAAGTGGTATTGAGAGGAAAAGAGCCAGGATTTTATAAGATCTTTTTCTTAATCTTTGTCTCCATCTCTCTTTATTGTATTATAGTTGGCTTTATACTTCCCTACTCACTTACCATTCTAAAATCATTGGATCACCGATATACCTCATCCAAGATCTATGTCCTTGATAATATTGGTGATATCTTAGGAGGTGTCATATTTAGCTTTGTTTTGGTATACCTATTTAAACCCTTTAAGTCCATTGCCATTACCTCATCCATATTGATGGTATGCTCATTTTTGATCCTTATCTTAAAAAGGGATACAATCCATCTAATCTATCTTATCCCCATTGGAATCCTATTCTATGTAGCCTCTCTTAGCAGTGGTTTTGAAACTCATACACTTAAGGGACAATACGGCAAGATCTTAAGATATGTAGAATCCCCATATGGAAGGATAGTGGTAACAGAAGAGCAAAGACAGCTTACCTTTTGGGAATCAGGCATCCCTCTATATTCCAGCTTAGAGATTATAGAGGCAGAGGAAAAGGTTCACTATCCATTGTCCCAACTTGATAGAGCAGAGAACCTGCTACTTATTTCAGGTGGGCTTGGATGCGCAATAGATGAGCTTCAGAAATATCATCCCAAAAGGGTTGATTATGTGGAGATGGATCCTATGCTTGTAAGGTTGGGAGAGGAGATGGGTTTTTTAAAGAAGGCTCCACTTTTAAACCTGCACTTTATGGATGGAGTAATGTTTCTTAAAAGGACTCCATATCTATATGATGCAATCATAATGGATGTTCCAGAGCCAGATACCTTTCAAGCAAACAGATTCTATAGCAGAGAGTTTTTTTCTCTTGTAAAGGAAAGGCTTAAAAAGGAGGGGATATTTTGCTTTTCCATAAGCTATTATCCCCATTATATAAGCCCACTTAGAAAGAAAAAACTTTCCATAATCTATGCAACTGCAAAAGAGGTGTTTAGGTATGTAGTAATCATTCCCTCTGATAGGGCCTTTTTTCTCTGTTCAGAAAGACAGATCTCTACTAAGATTCCCTCCCTTTTAAGAAAAAAGGGGATCCATACCCGATATGTGGAAGGTTTCTATCTGGGGGATGTAACACCTGATCGGCTGAAAAAGATAAAAGAGGCCTTAGTGCCTGCTCCGATAAACACAGACTTTAAGCCCTGTCTTATGAAGGTGGCATTTATGGAATGGTTTTCCATGCAGGATTCATCCCCTATTTATCTTGTTTTAACTATAGTGGTGATACTTTCTGCTTATCTGATCTTTATAAGAAAAGGGGAATATGTGCTATTTACAACAGGATTTTTAAATATGTCTGTGGAGATACTGTTAATTTTTCTCTTTCAGATACTGTATGGGTATGTATATCTAAAAGTAGGGGCTCTGGTCACAGTGTTTCTTCTTGGTCTTTTGCCTGGTGCCATACTTGGAAGCCGCTGGAAGGGAAATGAAACACAGAAACTGCTCTTTTCAGAATTTGCTATTCTTTTATCTGTGATATTACTCCATCTGGGTATAAGTTATTTTAGGAATTATATTAGTAATGGGATATTCCTTTTTTATGGCTTTTTCTTCTCTCTTTTATGTGGAATGCAATTTCCGCTTATTACCAGAATCATCGGTGAGAGATGGTCTCCAGCTGCAACATGCCTTGCAGCAGATCTTATGGGAGCTTCTTTTGGTTCCATGATTGTGGGAACAGTGCTTGTTCCCTTATTTGGAATAACCTTTACCATAAAGGCTTTGATTCTGATAAAGTTATCGAGTATCATCATATCAAACAGGATGTAAGATGGGGGTAATGCTAAGTAGAAAGGAATTTATAAAGACCATTCTTCTTTCCTTGGGTTCCCTGCTTATCCCAAAAAGCGGCCTTTCCCTAACAGAGAAATGCAAGGGTTCTATCAGAGGAACCATCTTTAAGGGTGAGGCACCTAAGAGATTGTGGAAATGGTCAAAGGAGGCATATTTTTATACTACAAATGGCAAGGAAGTTCAGTGTCTCACCTGTCCCAATTACTGTATCTTGTCTTCAGGGGATAGAAGCATATGTAGATCAAAGGTAAATATCGGAGGAAAACTCTACTCCCTTGCATATGGAAACCCATGTGCTGTCCACATCGATCCCATTGAAAAAAAGCCCCTTTTCCATTTCTATCCATCCACCTCTATCCTTTCCATTGCAACTGCTGGATGCAATTTCAGGTGTCTGGGATGCCAGAATTGGGAAATCTCTCAGAGAAGGCCTGAGGATCTTCAAAACTATGAACTCTTTCCAGCGCAAGTGGCAGAGCTTGCTGTAGAAAAAGGGGTTCCTTCCATTGCATATACCTATTCAGAGGCCACCACATTCTATGAATATATGTTTGATACTGCCTATGAGGCCCATAAGAGGGGGCTTAAAAATGTGGTGGTATCCAATGGCTATATAAATGAAAAACCTCTAAGAAAACTCATTCCCTATCTTGACGGTGCAAACATAGATCTTAAATCCTTTGAAAACTCCATCTATGAGTGCCTAAATGGCGGAAGTATATACCCAGTTCTAAGAACCCTTAAGATATTAAAGAAGGAGGGGGTATGGCTTGAGATCGCAACATTGGTGGTTCCCACATATGTGGATGACCCTGATATGACAAAACGAATGTGTAATTGGATATTAAAGGAATTGGGAGAGGACTGCCCGCTTCATTTTTTAAGGTTTTTCCCAAGATATAAACTTAGAAGACTTCCACCTACTCCCATAGAGACCTTAGAGAAGCTAAGAGACCTCGCACTAAGGGAAGGGCTCCAATATGTCTATATCGGAAATGTGCCAGGGCACCCTGCATGCCATACCTATTGCCCAAGCTGTAAAAGGATTCTCATTGAAAGATATGGATACCTGATAAAGCGGATGGATGTGGTAAAAGGCAGATGCAGATATTGTGGTGAGCGGATAGCAGGAAGATGGGGGTAGATCCATGATAAAGGATATTCAATCCACCATAGTCAAAAATTTCCCTGTCTCAAATGATACCCATCTATTAGCGTTAGATTGCCCTGAAATCGCTAAGGCTGCAACCCCAGGCCAATTCTTAATGATAAAGGTAACAGATGGAGCGGACCCTCTGCTAAGAAGGCCCTATTCCATATCAGGCATAGATCAAGATGGAAACATGCTTTTGCTTGTTAGAATCGTAGGGAAGGGAAGCAGATTATTGAAAGATAAAGAGAAAGGGGAAAAGATCTGGGTGCTTGGCCCATTGGGCAAGGGTTTTGATATTTCAGAGAGGACCCAATTTCATATCCTAATTGGAGGTGGAATAGGAATAGCTCCACTTCTCTTTCTTTGCCAGTTTATGGAAAAAAGAGGGATAAAATACATATTTATTATGGGCTTTAAGGCAAGGGATGAGGTGATTCCAGCTAATTTATGGAAGCTGAATGAGCAAAAAATACTCATCTCTACTGAGGATGGGAGTATAGGATTTAGGGGAAACTGCCTACAACTATTTTTTAATTATCTAAACAAGATAGACTTAGAAAATTCCACCATTTATGCCTGTGGCCCTCCTAAGATGTTAAATGAACTCCTAATTATTCCAGAACTTAAATCAATCCCGGCTCAGATCTCCTTAGAGTCCCGAATGGCATGCGGCCTTGGGGCATGCAGAGGCTGTGTTATTAAGGGAAAGGAAGGTTACCTTAGGGTATGCAAGGAAGGCCCTGTGTTTTCATCTAAGATGATAACGAGGATTGAATAATGCCTGACCTTGGTGTCAATATAGGTCCTCTTAAGCTTAAAAACCCAGTGCTTGTTGCATCTGGCACCTTTGGATATGGGGATGAATTTAAGGAGATCTTTGATCTGAATACATTGGGAGGAATTGTAGTAAAAGGGATCTCTTTGAGGCCAAAGGAAGGAAATCCTCCACCCAGAATCGCAGAGACACCATGTGGCATGCTAAATTCCATTGGCCTTGAAAACATAGGAGTTGAAAGGTTTTTAAAAGAAAGACTCCCTTTTTTAAAGGAGCTTAAGACTGAGATCTTTGTAAATATCTATGGAAAGAGTATTGAGGAGTACGCAGAACTTGCATCCATCTTAAAAGGGGTGGAAGGTATATCTGCATTAGAGGTGAACATTTCATGTCCCAATGTAAAAGAAGGGGGAATGATATTTGGAGCAGATCCACGATGGGCTTCAAGGGTAACTGAGGCAGTATTAAAAAACACAGATAAGATGGTGATAGTTAAGCTGAGTCCCAATGTAACAGATATACGTATGATCGCCAGTGTAGTAGAAGAGGCAGGAGCTCATGCCATTTCCCTTATAAACACTATAACTGGAATGAAGGTAGATGTTCAAAGCAGAAGACCTGTGCTTGGAAACATAGTTGGGGGACTTTCTGGCCCTGCTATAAGACCGGTGGCTGTCTATATGGTCTATCAGGTGGTAAAGGCAGTAGATATACCTGTTATTGGAATAGGTGGAATTGTCTCCGCTGAAGATGCCCTTGAATTTTTAATTGTGGGTGCAAGGGCAGTTCAGGTTGGCACCGCAAACTTTATTCATCCTGATATAGCCTGTAGGATTATTAAGGGGCTTGAAGAATATCTTTATGCTAATAGTATGAATTCCATAAACGATATCATAGGATCATTAAAAACCTGATACTATCCCTTAGATTATCTTTCTAATATCTCAATTATCCTTTCTAACTCTTCATCCGAAAAGAAATGGATTATCAATTTCCCCCCTTTTTTACCTTTTTTTAGTTCAACCTTTGTTCCCAGAATCTCTCTTAACTGATCTTCCACTGATTTTAAATATATATTTTTTTCTCTTTTATCTTTTAACTCCTTTCTCTTTTTTTCCTTTTTAACAATCTCTTCTAATCGTCTTACGGAAATATCTTTTTCTACAATGAGCCTTGCTAAGGCAATTACCTTTTTTGAATCTTTAACACCTGCAAGTGCCCTTGCATGACTCATACTCAGCTTTCCTTCAGCAATAAGGCCTTGGACTTCAGATGGAAGATTTAAGATTCTAAGCATGTTTGTAATAGTTGACCGTTCCTTCCCCAGACGTTTAGCTATCTCTTCATGACTCATCCCTGTATCATCAATAAGCCTCTTATATGCGGTCGCCTCCTCTATAGGATTAAGGTCTTTTCTATGGATATTCTCTATCAATGCAAGTTCAAGCCTCTCTGATGGAGTTATCTCTCTTACTATTACAGGAACCTTTTTAAGCCCCACACTCTTTGCTGCTACTAACCTTCTTTGTCCTGCGATTAACTGAAATCTATCCCTCTTTTTACTCACAATCAGTGGTGTTATTACCCCTTTTTCTCTAATGGAATTGGCAAGCTCAGTTAGGTCCTTACCTCCTAAATCCACCCTTGGTTGATCAGGATTTTCGTCAATTAATTCTATTGGACACATAAAAAAGTCTTCTCTATTTAAGTCAGGAATAAGAATTGACAACCCCCTACCCAATGCCTTTCTCTTTTGCATCTTAATTTACCCCTTTTTTAAGATTTCCCTTGCAAGTGAAAGATAGCTTTGTGAACCTTTACACTTTATATCATATAATAATATGGGTTTTCCATAACTTGGGGCTTCACTGAGCCTTACATTCCTTGGAATTACTGTTTTAAAGACCAGGTCTTTAAAATGCCTCCTTGCCTCCTGCTCTACCTGAATGGAAAGATTGTTTCTGGAGTCATGCATTGTCAAAAGAATACCCTCAATCTGGATTGACGGATTAAGGGAATTTTTAACCGCTTTAATGGTGGAAAATATCTCTCCTAAACCTTCTAATGCATAAAACTCGCACTGACAAGGAATTATCACAGAATCAGATGCCACTAAAGCATTTAATGTTATAAACCCAAGAGAAGGGGGACAGTCTATAAATATATAATCATATTCTTTCTTTAATCTTTCTATCTTTTCTTTTAACTTAAATTCTCTGCCCTCTTCAGATATTAACAAGATCTCAACCCCCACAAGGTCCCTGTTGGCACAGATAATAGATAATCCTGGAAGCAGGGTGTTCATAATCGCCTCTTCCGCGATGATATTTTCAATCAAAAGCTCATATAGTCCAGCAGATACCCGCGCCTTATCTATACCAAGCCCAGTTGTGGCATTTCCCTGGGGGTCGCAATCTATCAAAAGACACCTCTTTTCTGCAATCGCAAGAGAGGCTGAAAGATTAATTGCAGTTGTTGTTTTCCCTACCCCCCCTTTTTGATTTGCTATGGATATAATTTTCCCCATGCCAGCAATTTAATAGATACTATAGGGGTTCCAAAGATAAAATCAAGCAATGTTTCACGTGAAACATTGTTTTTTCAAGCAATCAAAAGTTAGGCTCTATTATAAAATTTGTGGAAAATTTTATTAAGAAATTTATGTGGTGGATCCATTTTATGTAATAGCCGATTGACAAAGGGTCTAATATCTTACGGAACAATACCTGGAGCAATCGTCACTGTAATACAATATAGAAATTTTTGGGGTTAGAGATAGATCTATTTATTCTTTTACCTTATAAAGCTCCTAAATAAAATCTTTTGGGATCAAAGAGTCTCAGGATATAAGATTCCTTTTCACTTGGAGGATCAACCTTAAGAAGATTTGACGAAATCTTTAATGGCCATCCACACTTAGTCTTAATTTTTTCTATGGCATCTTGTGTGCTATATATATCCTTATGGAAAGGAAAATAGTGGGTGAGGATAAGTTCTTTACCATTTTCCAATTTTTCAAATATTCCCATATCTGTAACCAGCGTCTTTACCCTATGGCCAGGGGAGGTAATATAGGAAACCCTTTTAACAAGTCTTTTATCTGACTGTTCCATGACAACCATTATCTCCTTTGCACTACTTGCCGTATCATTGGATCCTCCAGAACCTGTAAGCAATATTCCATTTTGCAATCTGGTAGAATTAATATTACCATACATATCGATCTGACCTGCTCCCAAAACCCCTATGGCTTTATTGTTCTTTCCTCCTATAAAAATACCCAATATGTTTAAAACATCGGTCAACATCTTGCAGCTTGGAAGATGCTTAAAACTAAAGATAAAGGGGTCCACAGGTCTTGGAGCATATCCAAGAAACCCCATTTCGGCTGCAAGATTAACATGATATCCTGAATCTTTTAGCAGATAGTAGCCAAGCCATGCGGCAAGATTAGCAGAGCCTGCACCTGAAAGGATGACTTCATAACCTTTTTTAATAACCCTTTCCTTTATCTTTCTGGCCGCAAGCACTATCATCATTTCGATATTATTACAGGAAGAATTGGGTATCTTATCTTCAAAGTCTCTTAATTCATCCTGCCAGGAATCTTTATGTGCTTTTCCTTTTAGAAATAGGAGTCTTTTGTAACCCAATTTTTTAAGATAATCCCATTGATTGTCGCACTGCAGTATCCATTCCCTGATCCAATCCTTATGTGTTTTTTCATTATGGGTAGCTTTTTGAAAATCTTCGATAAATTCATAGTCCTGTTCATAACTTATGAAATCCTCCATGCCAAGATTATTCATTCCATGAGGATGTGCTCCAAAGGGGATTTCACATATAGCCTTTACAAAATATCCGGGTATAAGCACGAATTGGGAATATCTCATTATGAATTCTGTAGGAACGATCTTTTCAACACTGACAATTACACCTTCCCTGCTTGCCATACATCCCCAAGGCAGTGTTCCATAGGGTGGTAAGATGATAATATTTCCCTCTGGATCACCAGCCCATCCATGCAGGATTGAAATATCAGGAATAAGGGGTCTTACAATACCTGTGCTACTGTCATTAAAAGGATTCTTTATTAATCTAAAGTCATCGTAATTTTCCTTTTCCATACTGCTCCCTTTAAGGGAATTGGTGGGCATAAAGTCCAGATCAAGAGCAGCGGCCATCAATCTTTGAGTAAATGAAAATAGAGACCACTCTTCCAATACCAGATCATCTCTTTTAATAGCCCTCTGTATAGCAGGATTAGGCCTTGGAACAGGATATACATCACCATGAAATGTGGTAATGGCTCTTTTTGCTATCCCTGTGGAGACAAGATTGATAGTATTTATATTAATGCCTTTGCTGATAAGGGTAAAATCTGCCTTTTTACCTATAAATTGTCTTAATATCTCGTTTATAATTGCGTTAGGGTAATAGTATGAGCTTCCGAGGTGGATCTTCATTCCTGCTCTTATGTATTTACTGATAGCCTGTTTCAGATCCATAACTTTTGACTTTTCCCCTTTTTGGGGAAGTTGAAAGGTGGTCTCAATTAGTTTTTGGATGGTTTTCATTGTAATTTCCGTATGTTATAAAGATTATCTTATTGTAGAAAGCAGATGCTTAGCAATGTTAATTCTTTGAATTTCGCTGGTTCCTGCCCCAATGGTAGCTGCAATAGAATCCCTCAATACCCTTTCAACCTCAAATTCACGCATATATCCGTAACCCCCATGTATCTGAACGGCATCCAATGCATTAGCGACCCGGGTTTCTGAAATCGCTAACTTGGCTATAGCTGCTTCTATAGGGGCTGAGATCCCCTTTTCCTTCATCCAGGCAGCCCGGTAGACCAATAGCCTTGCAGATTCAAGTCTCATTTTCATATTTGCCAGTTTTTCCTGTATCAATTGAAATTGTCCAATAGGCTTACCAAACTGGATTCTTTCGTTTGCATATCTAACGCAACGATTAAGCTCATATTCAATTTGACCAATCGTGCCTGCAAGAAGGCATGCCCTTTCCCATTCAAGTGATTCCTTTAATATATCGACACCCTGCCCTTCTTTTCCTAACCTATTTTCAACAGGAACTTTACAATCCTCAAATATCAGTTCCCCGGTGGGTGAGGTCCTCTGACCCATCTTATCCAATTCACGACTAACAGAAAATCCCTGAAATCCTTTCTCAACAATAAAGGCTGTTATACCCTTTGCCCTCTTGGTATAATCAACTGTAGCAAACACTACTACAATATCAGCAATGGGGCCGTTTGTGATAAATATCTTTGTCCCATTTAGAATATAATAGTCCCCTCTCTTTTCAGCCTTTGTCCTTAAACTTAATGCATCTGAACCTGCATCTGGTTCAGTTAATGCATATGCTCCGATCCATTCTCCACTACACATCTTAGGGAGATATTTCCTTTTCTGTTCTTCAGTTCCAAATTTCCATATTGGTATTTCACCAATTACGATATGTGCTGCCATAGAAAGATAAAACCCCGCATCCCTGCATCCAAACCCAAATCCTTCCATTCCGGCCAACATTGTCATTATATCAGCACCACTTCCACCATACTCTTCAGGAATAGGGAGACCAAGAATACCAAATTCACCTGCCTTCTTCCATGCCTCCCAGTTGAACTCACCTTTTATGTCCCTTTCTATGATCCCGGGGCTTACAACCTTTTCAGCAAATTTTTTCATAGATTCTCTAAAGGTCTTTTGTTCAAAGGTCCACTCAAAATCCATACCGATCTCTCCTTTACTCCATTAATATTTAACCAATTTGCCATATCTTTCTCTAAGGATATGTTTTTGTATCTTTCCAGAGGCTGTCTTTGGAAGGGAATCCACAATATCAACGGAGGTTGGCTTTTTATAATCAGCAAGCCTGCTCTTACAGAATTCTATTATATCTTCAGGGGCAAGCCTACTTCCCTCTTTAAGGACAACCACTGCTTTTACGGTTTCACCCCATTTTGGATCTCGAACACCAATAACAGCGGCTTCAGCAATCTCTGGGTGAGCATAGAGCACATCCTCTATCTCTCTTGGATATATATTAATACCACCAGAGACTATGATATCTTTTTTTCGATCAACGATATAGATATACCCTTCATCATCTACTTTTGCCATATCCCCACTGTATAACCATCCATCTTTAATAACCTCTTTTGTAGCTTCTGGATCTTTGTAATAACCTTTCATGACCACAGGGCCACGAAATATGATCTCCCCCACCTCTCCAGGCTTTACATCTTCTCCCTTTTCATTGACTACCCTTACTTCATGATTTGTAAAGGCCTTCCCAATACAGGCTATTTTTCTGAACGCATCTTCTGGTAAGAGACGGGTTCCGAGGCCGGCCTCTTCTGACATTCCATAGATTTCACCTGCAACGGCATTAGGGAAGACCTTTTTAGTCTGTTTCTTTAGTTCCACAGGGAATATGGCACCTGCTGAAGTGAAGTATCTTACTGAACTCCTGTCATATTTTTCTAAGTCAGGATAATTAAGAAGCATATTAAAGATTGTAGGCACAAGGGCAAGGCTTGTTATCTTTTCCCTTTCAATTATCTCTAACATATGTCTGATATCAAATCTTTTCATTAGATAAAGGGTATTGCCCATCGCAATCCTTTGAAGAAAGCTTGCTAAGCCCGCTGTATGAAACATTGGAAAGACGACAAGATTTCTGTCTTCATGACGTATATCCATATCCATTATTCCATTTATTGATGCCCAGATATAATTTCGATGAGTTAAAAGGCAGCCCTTTGGCCTTCCAGTGGTTCCTGCAGTGTAGACAATTGCAAAATCATCCCCTTCTAAGACCTCAACTTCGGGTTCGTTATCAGGCTGCCCTCTAAGTAATGATTCGTAGGAAATGGAATCATTTAACCTTCTGTCACCTACTTCTATATAAAATTCTACCTTTGGTAGATCAGGTCGCATTTGACTTACGATTTCAGAAAGATCAGAATGAAATATAAGTGCCTTTGCATCGCTATGATCAATAAGCGCAGAAAGCTCCTTTCCCTTAAGTCTTATATTTGAAGGAACTAAAACACCTCCAAATTTTATGATTGCAAAATAGCTTTCGCACATCTCTCTACAATTATAAAAGAGGGTTGCTATCTTATCCCCTTTCTTTAACCCAAGAAAGAGCAATCCATGGGATAGCTGATTAACCCTACGATTAAATTCCTGATAAGAGATCGTATCTTTATCTGTTTTTAAGGCTATCTTTTGGGGATATTTTGAAGCAGATTTCACTAAAAAATAACCTACATTCATCTTTTCTTCACCACCTTTTCTTTTAATATTTGCTTGGTGTTAGAGATATACCAAGCATCTGCCGAGCCTGCTTAGGGGTTGCTATATCTCTACCTAATTCTTTTGAAAGTCTTACAACCCTCTCCACAAGTTCAGCATTACTTTTACATAATTGCCCTTTACTGTAATATAGTGTATCTTCCATTCCGGTTCTTACATGACCACCCAGAATAATAGACATTGCAATCATAGGTAGCTGAAAAGGGCCTACCCCGATTACCTGAAAAATGGAATCCGAAGGGAGTTCATCAATGAGAGCAAGAAGATTTTTGGGAGTAGGATAGCTTCCTGTCTGAAATCCCATAACAAACTGGACTAAATAGGGCTTTTTAATGAGATCTTTTCTGATCAGATTGTTGACTATCCAATATTGACCTGGATTGTAGATTTCAAGTTCGGGTTTTACATTATTTTCAAGCATAGTGCGTGCAAAGTGTTCCGTATCTCCATAAGTAATCGGGATGCATACATCCCTTTGAATCTCTTTGTCCCTTCCCCACAATGGAGGTTTTCGAGGTGGCAGGGTATATCTTGTTACAAAAGGACCACAATTTAAAGATGCTATCTCAGCCCCTGCAAAGATAGGTGCCATCTTTTCTTCAAGTGAAAGCCCAGGCCCACCACCTGTAGAATTATTGATGATAATGTCAGGGCATTTTTCACGAATTAAGGCATTGACTTCACGATATACCTCAGGATCTGATGTGACCTTAGATGGATTATCCGGAGAGCGTGCGTGAATGTGCACAATACTTGCTCCCGCCTTATAAGCCTCATATGTCTGTTCTGCCTGTTCCTCTTTTGTCTCTGGAAGATTGGGATTCATCTCTTTGCCCTGAATCCCACCGGTTATTGCCACAGTTATAATCAGAGGGGGTAATCCTTTACGGATCTTTCCCATCCATTCATAACTATTTTTAAAATCCCAAATATAATCTTCTTTATTTAACATTGCTTCCCTCTTTTCCTCCTTGTGATTCATATTTTTTATCAGGTCTACAAAGGACAAGGATTTTAGATTCATGAGAATTTATGACTTCATTTCTTTGATTTTTTAATTCGGTTTTGAATTTTACAATCCCTCTTCCATCTTTCTTTGGAATCAGATCCACAACTTCAACCTCTATATGAACTGTATCTCCGATCTTCAGAGGGGATATAAATCTGAGTCTATCAATTCCATAAAATGCAATAAAATTCTTAGGAAGAACCGCTTTGTTTCCCATTCTAAATGCAAGACCTGAACCGATTACCAGGCCTAAAAGACCGTGAGCAATCCTCTGTCCAAATACCGTTTTCTTTGCATATTCTGCATCAGTATGTATTGGATGCCAGTCACCAGAGATCGCGGAAAACATAACAACATCTGTTTCTGTGACGGTTCGTGCAGGAGATATGAATCTCTCTCCTACTCTGTAGTCTTCAAAAAACTCCTTTTCCATATCTTTAATCCTCTATCTTATTACCCTAAAATACTTTATATCCTTAAAGCTTCCGACCCTCTCCTCATTAAAGACAGCCTCTACCTCTGCCCCAATCCTTAGATCCTTTAGATCTGTCTCCTTTAAAAAATGCAAAAATTCACTATCAGCTCCATGGAGTTTTATTCTTCCATAGCCGTATGGGACAGGCCTTTGAGTTCCAGTCTCTGGATCAATAAAGGAAAAATAGACTACGGTATAGGCATTTAAGATTCCTCTACTTCCAACTTCCACAAATTCCTCCATGCTGACAAAACATCTTCCACATACCCTCCTTGGAGGGACATATACCCTTCCACACTTAGGACACCTGATTCCCACTATCCGTTTATTGTCCCTTAACTCTCTTAGGAGTCTGATCCCATATCTACCAATTGAGTAATTATAGGGTTGCTCCTTATCCCATGTAATAAAAAGCAATGGATATCTACTTTCTGCCACCTTGAAACATACCTCCTTTAATCAGGTCTTTTACTGCTTATAAGCACCACATCTGACCAGTGACATCCTCCAAATCCTGTAGCTAAGGCTGTCTTTGCATCAGGTATCTGATGCTCCCCTGCCTTTCCGCTTACCTGCATCGCCGCCTCTGCAACCCGAATAAGTCCTGTAGCACCAATGGGATTTGTAGAGATCACTCCACCAGATGGATTTATGGGAAGCTCCCCATCCATCTCAGTCACACCATCGTTTACAAGCCTTACTGCCTCACCTTCCTTGCAGACTCCAAGAGCATCGATCCAGACCAGTCCTGCAAAGGAAGAGGGGGTATACATCTCAACTACATCAATTTCATGAAAGGGATCTCTGATTCCGGCCTTTTTATAGACTTCCATACAGGCCTCATACAGGGTGGGCATCGGGCCTGATCTATCCACATCTGTAAAATAGGTATAATTATGCCTTGTAGCCACCTGATGGATCCAGGCAGGTCTTTCAGTCAGTCGCCTTGCCTTTTCTTCTGATGCAAAGACCACTGCACATGCCCCATCTGTCCTGGGGCATATATCTAAGAACTTTATGGGATATGCAAGCATGGGTGAATTTAACACATCCTCTACTGTGATCTCCTTTCGAAGATGTGCATAGGGATTCTTTAAGGCATTTTTCCTATCTCTGACAGATATAAGCGCTGCATCCCTTTCTGTAATTCCATAACGATGCATATAGCCTACAGCACCTGCTGCAAGACCTGCAATTGCACCTCCAAATGTGGGTCTTTCCCAATATGGATCAGCGCAGGTGATGATTGCAGCGGTAGTGTCAGATTCTGAATTCTTCTCCCATCCAATTGCAAGCACAATGTCAAATAGGCCAGAGGCCACATGATAAAATGCAGCTATTGCCACAGTGGTTCCAGTGGTTCCGCCTGTAGTAACCTTCATTATAGGTTTATTAAGGGCTCCATTTCCATCTATACTCCACATATCCACATAATTTATGCCCTCAAAATGATCCATATTTCCAATAACCACAGCATCAATATCTTTCCTTGTGATACCAGCATCTTCAAGCGCTCTTCCAACTGCCTCCTGAATAAGCTCTACCCCGTTTACATCTGCACGGCTACTTTTATGATATGTCTGTCCTGTGCCAACAATAGCAACTCTTTGTGCCATAATTTCAGTCTCCTTTAAGCACTATTCACCTTCAAGTATCCAGACACAGTGTGCCTGGCCACATGCACCATTTATACCGTGTGCAAGCCCAACCCTTGCCCCATGAACCTGCCTTTCTCCTGCCTCACCTCTCAATTGAATTGTTATCTCAGCTATCCTGGCAAGGCCTGCAACCAGCACAGGGTGAGCAGAAAGCACTCCACCAGATGGATTTATGGGAAGCTCCCCATCCATCTCAGTGGCACCTGATTCAATCAATCTGCCTCCACCCCCCTTTTCGCAAAATCCTAATCCTTCACTCCAGAGAAGCTCTTGATAGCTAAAGGCATCATATATTTCAGCCACATCAATCTCCTTAAAAGGCTCAGTTATTCCTGCCATAGTATAAGCCTTCTTCGCTGCCCTGATAAGTGATAGAGGCTCAGCAAGGTCTCTGTCTCCCAGGTTATATGCCTCAGCACAGTGACCCACACCCCTTATCCAGACAGGTCTTTTAGGACCTTTTTTTGCTATCTCCTCTTCGGCTAAAATTATTGCACATGCCCCATCTGATATGGGGGATGCATCCAATAATTTTATAGGATCAGAAAGCATCTTAGATTTTAGAACATCCTCCACTGTTATATTCATAGCTAATTGTGCAAATGGATTGTTAAAGGCATTTTTATGGTTTTTAACAGAGACCATGGCACACTGTTCCTCTGTGATATTATACTTTTCCATATATCTCCTTGCCTGAAGCGCAGAGGAAGAGATGCTATCAAGGCCTATCATTCTTTCATAAATTGGATTAAACATGGCATTTGTAATAAAATGGTTAGACCCTTCTGAGCCTTTACAGTGTGCCACAACAAGTGTGGTTCTAAATGCACCGCTAAGTATCCTCATCAATCCATAGAGTGCCCCAAATGTTCCATCCCCCTCAACAGTTGAGACATTCTTCCCATATGAGCCACATGCATCTGTAATTGCCATGCTTGAGATGGTTCTGCCGTCCCAGAAGTCATTTGAGATGGTAATCACATTGTCTATATCATCAATGCCAAGTCCAGCATCATCCAATGCCTTTACTGTAGCTTCAAAGACAAGATCAGCATAGGTATCTTCTGTTTTCATCCTTTCATATCTTGTCTGACCAACCCCTATTATACCGACCCGTTTCATGAATCTCTCCTCATTATTTATGGATTAAGGGGTTCAAAATAGGAGATATCCAGATAGTTTCCCTCCCTTTTCTCTCTAAATACTGGTCTAAGCCTCATATTAGAGTGAATCTTTTCAGGATCAGTTCCTCCGATTATATGGACAATTCCAGTGTCTGCCCCATCAAG
Organism: uncultured bacterium; assembly: GCA_965613025.1. GTDB lineage: Bacteria > Desulfobacterota > DSM-4660 > Desulfatiglandales > JALVMZ01 > CAYTXJ01. The sequence goes on along the minus strand of CBFDUE010000006.1, from coordinate 30,962 downwards.
AAGGATAACTCCCACTGCAAAGGGTGCAGGAAGAGGATGGAGAGGTGCACTATAACGAACAATGGTAAAGGTAATAAGTGTTCCATAAGGACCCACCTCAACCCAGTCCTTAATTGGCAAGAAACAATCGGGACACGTCTTTCTTGGTGGTATATAGGTCTTGTTACAATTTCTGCATCTTGTTCCGAATATCTTTTTATTGTCTTTTATCTCCCCAAAAAATCTGCTTCCATACTCTCCAACTGACCACTTATATGGAACCTTTATTCTGCCTTGATATACCATATCCTTAATATCCATATAAAAGATCCCCTCTATATAGGATTATCTTGCCTGGAATCTTGGCCTCCTCTTTTCAAGGAAGGCTGAAATTCCCTCCCTTTTATCCTGAGTTTCACAGAGTTCCGCCCAGATCCTGTTTTCAAGATCAAGTGCCTCATCAATTGGAAGATCCAATCCCTGACTTATTGCCCTTTTTGCAGCCCTTACAGCAAGAGGCCCTCTTTTATTTATGTCTTTGGCAATCTTCTTTGCCTCATCTAATAATGATTCATATGGAACGGCCTTTAAGATAATTCCAAATGAAACCGCCTCCTTTGAAGAGATAACAGATCCTGTGTAGATCAGATACCTTGCAATGCCTGGATTTATGATACGGGGAAGTCTCTGTGTCCCCCCAGCCCCTGGCATGATCCCCAGATTTACTTCAGGAAGTCCTAAGGTTGCATGCTCAGCCGCTATTCTGATATCACAACAAAGCGATAGTTCCAAACCTGCCCCAAGACATGTCCCATTTATGGCAACCACAATTGGCTTTGGGAAATTGGCAAATTTAGAAAATAGCTCCTTTGTCCCTTTAACCCTCTCTAATCCACCTCTATAGTCAAGATCAAGGAGAGCGGGAATATCTGCACCTGCCAAGAAGATCTTATTTCCTGAAGCGGTTAATATCAGTGTCCAGACATCCTCCCTATCCTTTAATGCATCAATATGATAAGAGAGTTCCTGCTTTAACTCTGATCCCAATGCATTTACAGGAGGGGAGTCAATTACCAATACCGCAATTCTATCTTCTACTTCTAATCTTGTATGCCTTAATTCCATATCTCTCTCCAAGACTTATAAATCTTTTCTGAGATATCCTCCTTCCCTTATCATTCGAGTTGGCTTAAATATCTCTTTATTAAAGGTTCTGCTCAATCTCTCAAGTCTTTCTACCAATTCAGAAGGGTCAAATTGTTGTGCCTCTTCCATAGGCCCTTTCTCATTTCCTGTTCCATTAACTATTGCTTTATCAATATCTTCAGCAGTTGCAGCTCCCATCTCAATGAGTTTAGTTGCTTCATTGATCTGAACCGCAAGGATATCCTTTGGATCCACCTTTTCAGTTGCCTTGCTAAGATCTATCTGTGGTCTTCCCTTTGACCAATCATAAAAACCTCTTCCTGTCTTTTTACCAAATTGACCAGCCTCCACCTTTTTCTTCATAAGGTTAAAAGGCGCAAGATCAGGTGATATCATCTTTGCAAAATACTTTCTCACATTATAAGAGACATCCAACCCCGTAAAATCAAGCAATTCAAAGGGCCCCATAGGCCTTCCAAGTCTTCTAAAAAGGGCATCAATCTCTTCAGGCTCTGCAATGCCGTGATCTACTATTGCACCTAAGAGTGCATTACTTGGAGCCTGGACCCTATTTACGATAAATCCAGGCACATCCTTTTTTACTCTGACAGGTTCCTTTCCCAGCTTGATGCAGAATTGATAGGCCGTTTCCATGGTATCTTCACCTGTATGATCCCCTTTTATCACTTCCACAAGCTTCATGAGAACCACAGGATTGAAGAAATGCATTCCCACAACCCTATGCGGCCTCTGTGTGGCTTCAGAGATCTCTGTTATACTCAAGGTGGAGGTGTTTGTAGCAAGGATTGCTTCATCTGAACATGCCCTTTCCATATCTCTAAAGAGGCCTTTTTTAAGTTCTAAATCTTCGGGCACAGCCTCTATGATAAGATCTGAATCTCTTACAGCCTCATTTAGATCTAAGGTGGTATGAAGCAGTTCTTTGTGAATGCGATCAAAGCTTTCCTCTGTTATCTTTTTTTTATCCAGTAATTTTGTAAGACTCTGGTCAATCTTATTGAGTGCTCTATCAATAAATTCCTGTTTTATATCCTGAAGCATTACGCTGTAACCGGCTATTAGAGCAACCTCTGCAATACCATGTCCCATATCGCCTGCTCCTATCACCCCGACCTTTTTTATATCTTCGACCTTCATAAGACCTCCTCCTTTATCTTGTGCTCATATTTAATGGCAGCCATAGAACGGTTTGAGGAAATATCATTATAAGTGCAATTCCAAGCATCTCCAGAAGCACAAAAGGGATAATGGATCTATAGATTTCAGCCATTGTTACTCCCATTGGTGCTGCTATCCCCTTCATGTAGAAGAGATTAAAACCAAAGGGTGGCGTTATATATCCAATTTCCATATTTATGGTAAAGAGCACCCCAAACCAGAGTGGATCAAAGCCCAATTTCTTTATAAGGGGTATAAAGACAGGCGTGCAGATCATTATTATTCCTGCTGGATCCATAAAACATCCAAGAATAAAGAATATTATCTGCATCCCAATAATCACAACCCATCTGTTTACATGCATACCTGTGATAATATCATGGACAAACTCAGATGCCCCTATTGCAATATAGATATGTGAAAAGCATTTAGCTCCAAGTAATATCCACATGACCATTGAGGTCAGGTTTAACGTCCTAAGCAGGGCCTCTTTAAACATCTTTCTGTTAAAACGCTTTTTGATAATGGTGACCAATAGTGCTCCAAAAGCGCCTATTCCAGATGCCTCTGTTGGAGTGCAGATTCCAAAATAGATAACACCAAGCACCAGAAAGATTAAAATGATAGGCAGGATCACAGATTTAAGACTCTGAAATTTTTCTTTCCACTCTGCCCGTTCCTCTTTTGGAATAGGGGGGCCAAGTTGGGGCTGAAGCAGTGTCCTTATTCCAATGTATAGGATAAATATGGCAGATAGGATGATGCCAGGGAAGACACCGCCCATAAATAGCTTTCCAACTGACTCCCCTGTAAGTGATGCATATAGGATCATAATAATGCTTGGTGGTATTAAGATGCCCAGTGTTCCACCTGCTGAAATACAGCCTACGGCTATGATCTTGTCGTAATTTCTCTTTAGCATGGAAGGCAGTGCTATAAGACCCATTGTGACAGTTGCCACCCCACTGATTCCTGCCATTGCTGCAAAGATGGCGCATATAAAGATAGTTCCCATGGCCAACCCCCCCCTCAAAGGACCAGCCCATTTATACATCATGTCATAGAGATCTTCAGCAAGACCTGATCTCTCAAGAAAATTGGCCATGAGAATAAATAGGGGAACTGCTATTAACACGAAATTTGTCCAGCTACTGAATGCAGTGGTTGCAACAATGAATAGGGCATCTGTTCCCCACTGCCAGACAATAAACACTATGGCCACTGCTCCAAAGCAGAATGCAAGTGGTAGTCCAAATATAAGCAATAGGAGCAGCGAGCCAAAAAGAAGTATGGTAATTAATGAAATACTCATCTCTTTGATATGGTAAATATGCTTTTAGGTTTTTCAGGCTCTATCCCACTGATAAGTGAAATTACCTTTTTTATAAAATTTGAAATTCCCTGAAGAAGCAGAAGAAGGCTGCCCAATGCAATGGATATCTTTGCTGGATAAAGCGGAAGCCCTAACAGACTCAGAGATCTTTCATTAATCATCACAGACTCAAAGGCCATCTTATAGGTCTCTTTCAGAAGCACCACCATGAATCCAAAAAAGAAGATGTATGTGATAAGATCAATTATCAGTTTTGTCTTGGGGCTAAAATACTGATACACTATCTCCACATTGACATGCCCCTGATTAAGAAGTGTGTATCCACCGGCAAGGGCTGAATATATGCAAAGCAGTGTCTGATTAATTTCAAGTGCCCAGATAGTAGGAGATCTAAATAGATATCGCATCATCACTTCATATGTCACAATAAGCATCATCAAAACCGCAAGATATGCGATCAGCTTACCTATCTTATCATTCAGGTAGTCAATCCCTTTAATAAGAACTGAGAAAACAGACATTGAAAAACCCTTTCTTTAATTATAATCTGCCCTTTTCCTTCAGATATTCTTTCAAAAGATCAATAAGCTCCTTACATCTTGGACCCTTCTTGGCAAAAACATCCCAAATACTGATGGAAACAGATCTGAGCTGTTGCACATCTTTTTCTGGCAGACTGACAACCTTAACCCCTTTTTTTATGGCTTCATTAAGAAATTTTTTGTCTAATCTTTCAGTTTCAGAACAGACCCATGGCACCAGTTCCATTGCCACATCATTGCAGATCTTCTTCAGATTTTCAGGTAATCTGTCCCAAGTTTTTTTATTGATATAGAAATCTGTCATAATGGAACCTGTAATGGGTGGAAGGATTACATAGTTTATCACCTCTTTTAATTTATACATCTCTAAGGCATAGAATGGATATATGGTTCCTTCAACAGTTCCTCTTTGAAGCGCAATGTATTGTTCTGCTCCAGGAATTGAAACTGTTGCCCATCCCAGTTTTTTGGCCAATAGAGAATAGGGGCCAAATGTTCTGATCTTTTTGCCTTTCAGATCAGAAAGATTTTTTACAGGGAATTTGGTCATAAGAACATATGAAGCAAGTGGATATATAGCAAGATAATATATTCCCTTTTCAGCATATGCCTCTCTGATAAGAGATATCACTCTGCCATTCTTATACCTGTAGTAGAATTCAACGGCCTCATTATAGTTTAAAAAGCTCTGAGGAAGACCGGTTTCAATGATTCCCTCTGGTATCACCCGTGCATGATATAGACCTGCTGAGATCCCTCCCTGAACTATTCCTTTCTGAACCACATTGAAAAGTTCTCGAACCTTTACCAATGCACCTGGAGGATATTTCTTTATCTGTAACTGGTTGTTGCTTCTTTTAGCGACCTCTTCTGCAAATTTTGTAAGCATGCCTTTATAGAGGAGGCTACCAGGAGAAAAGGCAGAGGAAATCTTCCATGTGATCTGATCCTGCGAGGCATAGACATATTTACCCTCTTCTATAGATAAAAAGGAAATCCCCAAAACAAAGACTAATGTTATAATGATTACTGTAAATCTTTTCATCTTTCCTCTCCTTTCTTAAGGTTATAGATTAGATATTTCCTTAATCACATCTCCAAGATCTACCTCTAAGGATCTATCCCCCCCTTTCCTGTCTATTTTGTTTTTAAGCTCTTTTAATCCCTTCCCAGAATCGCAATACTACATACACTTGCACTTGGAAGACCACCCAGATTGTGAGTCAATCCAAGACGAGGATCTTTGAGCTGCCTTTCTCCACATCTTCCAAGTAACTGGTTGTAGACCTCATAGAGCATCCTTAGACCTGATGCACCAATGGGGTGGCCAAAACACTTAAGTCCTCCGTCTGTCTGACATGGAATCTTTCCATCCAGGTCAAAAAAGCCATCCAAAATATCCTTTATAGCCTTTCCTCTTGGAGATATGCCTATGTCTTCATAGGTTGAAAGCTCGGTGATAGAAAAACAGTCGTGAAGTTCAAGGATATCTAACTCTTCACGTGGGTCTTTTATACCTGCCTCTTCATAGGCCTTTTTAGCCGCATGTGTGGTGGTCATAATATAACTTCCATCCCATTTAGTGTAAGCAGCTTCTTCACCAGAGGTTACTGAAATCTGAAGAGCCTTTACCAAGACAATATCTTTCTTTAAGGATCTGGCAATCTCTGGGGTGGTGACTATGGCAGCTGCTGCTCCATCGCTAACACCACAGCAATCATAAAGGCCAAGTGGCCATGCCACCATAGGAGCATTGAGAACATCTTCTTCAGTGATCTTTCTGCGAAGATGAGCCTTAGGATTAAGAAAACCATTTGCATGACTCTTAACAGAGATATGAGCCATAGCCCTCTTTAAATCCTTAGCAGGGATATTGTATTTAGACATATATCTTGTGGCAAGAAGCGCAAAACCTGCTGGAGCCGTATAATTAGGTTTTATCATTGCAGTAAGCTGACTTACATTTCCTCCTCCAGGAAGCCCTGCATATCCAGTATCCTTTAACTTTTCAGCCCCTAAGGCGAGTGCAATATCATAGGCACCTGAAGCCACAGCATAACATGCTCCTCTGAATGCCTCAGTGCCTGTCGCACACCAGTTTTCAACTCTGGTAACCGGTATAAAGGGCAGCTTCAGTGTGGTAGAGAGTGGAACAGCGGCCTTTCCAAAATTGACCTGATCAAAATGGCATCCCCACCATGCAGCCTGAATCTCTTTTCTATCTATACCTGCATCTTCAATGCACTCCAGAAATGCCTCAAGGATGAGATCTTCACCATTTACATCCCATCTTTCTCCAAAACGGGTGCATCCCATACCCAATATTGCAACCTTATCTCTTATACCCTCTGCCATAACTTAGCCCTCCTTTTCAGGAACAGCCTTCCAGAAATATCCATATATATCTCTCTTTTCATCATAATACTTTTTCCTGAAACTCATCCTCACCCTCATTCCAACCCTCAGATCATCCAAGGCGCAATCAGTGAAATCAAACCAATAACGTCCTCCGCCTTCAAAATCGATCTGCCCATGAATGGCAGGTGGATCAATAGATGCAGCTAACATATCGGCAGTATAGTTAAAGATTCGCCCACGTCTGTATGAAAAGGGATATTCCTCCATCTGATCAATTGCACCACAGTCTGGATTAACACATACATGCTGAGGCGGATATTGAGGGGTGTGGCAGACCTTACACCTACTTCCTATAAGACCCAGGATAGTCTTTCTGTTTCTCCACATAAAGCTCCATCGTGTCCAGATATCTTCTTCAGCACGAAGACCAAGATCAGCCTGTGCTAAGTTTTTAAAGACAGTATATTTTTCATAACTTAAGGAGGTCTTTCTTTTTAGGAATCTTTTAAAATCCATATCCTTACGAAGATCTCTGATCTTATCTTTGACTTCAAAGATAATGGCATCACTTCCATTTCCTATACTCAGGAGAAGAAGCCTATCTCCTGGCCTTGAATCTTCCAGTGCCTTTACGAGCATAAGAAGGGGGTGGGGAGAGCCCGTATAGCCTATCTGTGTAATCATTGTATCTTCCAAAACCTCTGGATCAGTCTTGATTATCTTTGCCATCCTTTTAGGAGGCATTGGAAAAGGAATAGAGATTAATATCTTTGAAAAATTCTCAATTCTGAGATTAAACCTATTCAATAGTCCTCTGATGGTGGAAGGTATAATCTTATTTAGGCCTTCATCCCTAATCCAGCGCTCCTCCCATGATCTTTCATATCTTGAAATAGATCCCCTGTGGTGATCTACAAAATCAAGGCTTAAAGAATAGGAACCCTTAAATTCAGCGATCACATCTTCTGAACCTATAAGAAGAGCACAGGCCGCATCTCCAAACAGCATCTCATCAGTGGTTCCCATCTTTCCCAGTCGCTCATCAGATGAGCAGATGAGGATATCTTTTGAAGATCCTGCCTTAACCGTATCTATTGAATTTAGAAGCGCAGTGGTTGCAGATCTAAGGCCGGATGAAAAATCAGCGGTTCGAATATCTTCTGGCAGATTAAGGGCAGTAGCAATTATTACCGAATTTTGCCTCTCTTTATAAGGCATGGTAGTTGAAGCAAAATACAGACCCTCTATATGGGATTGATCCCTATCTCTTATACAGTTCATGCAGGCCTCTGTTGCCATTGTGACACTGTCTTCATCATAATTGGCCACCGCCTTTTCACCCTTGGCATAGGCAGCGGTTGATGGATTTAACCATCCTATGGATTGAAATGTTAGTTTCCGATCCAATCGATATCTTGGAATATAGATTCCATAAGATACTATCCCAACCATAGACTCTTCCTTCTCCTTTTTATGTCTTTAGTGAGCCTCTTTACTATACATCTCCTTAAGCTCACTTTTAATTACCTTACCAACAGAATTCTTGGGAAGCTCATTGGTAAAGATCACCTTCTTAGGTGCCTTGTATCCTGCAATCCTCTCTTTACAGAAATTGATGATCTGTTCTTCTGTTAGATATACTTCTGATTCAGGCACAACAATGGCTGTCACAGCCTTACCCCATTTGGGATCAGGAAGCCCAATTACAGCCACCTCCTTAACCCCATCTAATTGTTTGATGGTGTCTTCCACCTCTTTACTATAGACATTTTCACCACCTGTAATTATTACATCATCTTTTCTATCCACAATATATACAAATCCATCTTCATCGATTGTGGCAAGATCTCCTGAGTGCATCCATCCCCCTTTTAGCGCATATTCAGTGGCTTCTCTGTTCTTATAATAGCCCTTCATCATAGTATATCCCTGATAGAGAAGCTCCCCTGTATATCCAACCGGTAATTCATTATCATTTTCATCCACTATCTTTATCACATTTGTAGGAAATGGAATACCGACCGAGGCTGCCTTTCTGATTGCGTCCTCTGGTAGAAGCATGGTAATTGCACCAGATGACTCTGTCTGACCATAACCCTCCATAATACTTGCATATGGAAAGAGCTCTATGATCCTGTATTTCAGATCGGAAGTCATGGGAGCACCACCTGATGATATCTTAGATAGTGAGCTTAAATTATATCTGCCAAGTTCTGGAAAGTTGACAACTTCTGAATATATTGAGGGTATAGCGCTCCACCTATTTATCCTCTCTCTTTGAATCGTTTTAAGACAATCGGTAAGATCATATTTATCTTTTAGAACTGCAGTTGCTCCAATAAAGATATGTGAGAGAAATGTCCCAAGCCCTCCTACATGATAAAGGGGAAAGACATAAAGTGAGATATCTTCATGTTCAGTCATTCCCCAGAGACAATAATTAAACGCAAGCCAGAGAAAGTTGCGATGAGTAAGAATCACACCCTTTGGCCTGCCTGTTGTCCCTGCGGTATATAGTATAAATGCATCATCATCTTCTTTTGCATCAGGTATCTCAGGATCATTTAAGGCCCCTTTCTGAAGCAGAGTCTCATAGTGAAGAAAGCCTGGATAGTATTCTTCATCGCATATAATGTAGTGTTTGATCTTTCTGTTTTTTCCCCAAAAAGGGGCTATCTTTTCCATGAAACTACCCTGAAATATCAACAAAGACACATCTGAATGATCTAAAAGGAAAGATATCTCCTGTGGATTCAATCTGACATTTATAGGAACTGCAATTGCACCTGCCTTAAGTATTGCAAATATTGACTCCACAAACTCATTACAGTTATTAAAAATGAGTCCCACCTTTTCACCACTCTTAATCCCAAGCTCAATTAAGGCATGAGAAAGTTTATTACTCCTTATATTTAGATCCCTATATGTAAGTCTCTTTTCCTTAAAGATAATGGCAGTCTTTTCAGGATATCTCCTGCTCGATCTGGAAAGTATGGCACCTAAGGCTGTCTGCAAAGTAAAATCCCTCTTAAATTTTATTAAGATTAAGAAGCAATTTTTATGCCATCTATCCTAAAGCTTTACAAACACCTTAATTGATAAAGTATACGATCTATGAATTAGACCAGAAATTCTGAGTTAATTATATGTTCAATTTAAAAACATATCCAAAAATTTGGACATTTTTTAGGATTATTCCTTGTCAAATAATAAAAATTTTACTATAATCTTGTGAAAGGAGGGGGGATCATTATGAAAAGAGGATTTAACAGCAGGGAACTAATAAGATTGACCTTAGATAATCCATATGAAGGGCTTGTAATTGTAAATACAGAAGGAATAATAACCTTTTTCAGCAAGAGTAATGAAAAGATATTTAACACAAAGAGGGAGGAGGCCCTTGGAAGGCATGTAACAGAGGTAATACCAAATACCCGTCTCCATATTGTTGCTAAGACAGGCAGGGCAGAGATCGGTGAAGTGATGAATGTAGGAGGCATAGAAAAGATAGTTGGAAGATTTCCTCTGAAGAAAAACGGAAAGATTGTGGGGGCAGTTGGAAAGGTCATCTTTTATACCCCTGATAAATTTATAAAGATGGCTGCTAAGGTAACAAAACTACAGCAAAGAATCGAACTGTTTCAACGTAATATCAATGCATGTTTGAGGCCTAAATACAATTTTGACAATATAATTGGAAAGAGCAGGAAGATAAGAGAAGTAAAAGAAGCAGCTATGAGATGTGCAAACAGTTCTTCTACTATCTTAATTACAGGGGAGACAGGAACTGGCAAAGAACTGCTTGCACATTCTATTCATGATGCAGGTATCTGGAGAAACGGCCCATTTGTCAAGGTAAACTGTGGAGCAATCCCTTCAGAGCTTATAGAGTCAGAGTTGTTTGGCTACGAAGAGGGGGCCTTCACTGGTGCACGCAGGAGAGGCAAACTTGGAAAATTTGAACTTGCAAATAATGGAACTATCTTCTTAGATGAGATAGCCGAGATACCCATTCAATTACAGCCAAAACTTTTAAGGGTCCTTCAGGACAAAGAGATAGAAAAGCTCGGCGCTACCCACCCTGTTCCTGTTAATTTTAGACTCATTGCTGCTACCAATAAGGATCTTGCTGAAGAGGTAAGGAAGGGAAACTTTCGTGAAGACCTCTTTTATCGATTAAATGTCATAACCCTTAATATGCCACCCTTAAGGGAGATTAAAGAGGATATACCGCTTCTCATCGATAACATCTTAATAAAGATGGCAGCCAAATTGAAAATCCCCAAAAAACAACTTACAAAAGAGGCTGAAATGGTGCTTATGGACTATAACTGGCCTGGAAATGTAAGAGAATTAGAGAATGTTATCGAAGCAGCCGTAAATATGAGCGAAGGGGATACAATATCAGTAAACCATCTCCCTCCCAGGGTTGTTATTAAAAACATTAAAAATATCCTAAAGCCAAACAGATATAACCAATCCCAGATATATGAAGAGGCCCTGCGTGAAGCAAAGAAGGAGATAATAAAAAGGGCCCTAAGCTATACAGGTAATAATAAGGTAAAGGCTGCCAAGTTTTTGGGAATCCCAAGAAGCAAGCTCTATTATAATATGAAAAAATTAGGAATAGAGTAAGTATAAGGTATGTCCTATATTTTGGACAGGCTATCTTTCTATATCCATTTTCCTGTCTAAATGCAACAATACTCTTTCTTAAAACAGCATACCATATTTTGAGGGATTTTCTGCATATCTTAAATGATCAACCTCTATTATGATTATTTGGCATATATCTTGCTGATCAAAAGGGATATCATGGATTTTACACTGACCCAGGAGCAGAGGATAATCCTTTCTATGGTAAGGAAGATAGTAAAAGAGAGGGTGCTTCCGCGTGCCGCAGAGATCGACAGGGACGGGAAATATCCAGAGGATATATTTCAACTTTTAAAAGAGTATGAATTTTTGGGAATGACGATTCCAAAAGAATATGGGGGTGCAGGATATGATGTGGTTACATTTTGTCTGGTTTTAGAGGAGATAGCAAAGGTATGTTATAATACCGCATATATACTTGTTATGACATATGTCCCTGCAAGCTGCATCCTTGAGGCCGGAAATGATGAACAAAAAAGATTCTATTTAAGCCGTCTTGCAAGTGGTCAATATCGTGGAGCATTTGCTGTAACAGAACCAGATGCAGGATCTGATATCGCATCCATTCAGACAAAGGCTGTCTTAAGCGGAGATTCCTATATTATAAATGGGAGAAAGTGTTTTATAACAAATGCACCTGTTGCTGATTTTATAATCGTATTTGCAAAGACAGATCCAGAGGCGGGAAGATCAGGACTAAGTGCCTTTATTGTAGAGAAAGCTACTCCAGGACTTTCCATTGGAAAGATAGAGGACAAGATGGGAGGGAAGGGTGTTCCATCTGCAGAGGTGATCCTTGAGGAATGTAAGGTTCCCAAAAAGAATCTGCTTGGCCAAGAGAATAAGGGATTTAAGATTGCTATGAGAAGTTTTAATAGATCACGTCCGATTATTGGAGCACGAGCTGTGGGATTGGCACAAGGAGCCCTTGATTATGCAATCGAGTATGCCAAGCAGAGGATTGCATTTGGTAAACCCATTGCATCATTTCAGGGAATACAATTTATGATTGCAGATATGGCAATGCAGATCGAGGCGGCCAGACAACTCGTCTATAAGGCCGCATGGCTTGTGGATAAAGGGAATTTTGGAAAGGAGGCTGCAGGAATCATCTCAATGGCAAAATGTTTTTCAACAGATGTGGCCATGAGGGTATCCATCGATGCAGCACAGATCTTAGGGGCCTATGGATATGTAAGAGATTACCCTATGGAAAGATATATAAGGGATGCAAAATCCATGCAGATCGTTGAAGGAACAAATCAGATTCAGAGAATAATAATTGCTAACAGTCTTATTTCTTAAACGGGGAGTCAAGATGAAAGGGGATATAAAGAAGATAAGAGAGGGCTATTATGAAAAGGCAGATCTTACTGAGACATTGTCGGGAATCCCTATAAAGGAGATATACAGGCCTGAGGATATCAATAATATAGAGTATCATAGAGACATCGGTGATCCTGGTCAATATCCCTATACAAGAGGGATATATCCAAATATGTTCAGAGGCAGGTTCTGGACAAGAAGAGAGGTGTGTGGTTTTGGAACACCGGCTGATACGAACAAAAGGTTGTTGCAGCAGATAGAGATGGGGGTGACAGGGCTGAACGTGATAGTGGATATGCCCACACGTTTTGGAGTAGATGTGGAACATCCCTTAGCAAAGGGAGAGGTGGGAGCAACCGGTGTGCCATTGACTTCGCTTCGCGATATGGAAGTGCTTACCAAAGGAATACCCATTAAGGATGTAAGCTTTTCTCTTATCTCTTCTTCATGTGTGGCTCCAATAGTGTTATCCCAATATATTATTGTTGCAAAAAGAGCTGGCGTTGATATTTCAAAAATTAGAGGAACGATTCAAAGCGATACACTTTCTACACGATTCTGTGGCATGGGAGATGCCACTCCACCTGATCTTGCACTGAAAATCACAGGGGATATTATCGAATTCTGTTCAAGATATATGCCTCTTTGGTATCCAATTAATGTGAATATGTATGATCTAAGAGAGACGGGAATCTCAGCCCCCCAAGAGCTCGGTTTTGGCTTTGCAAACGCAATTGCATATATAGAGGAGGTTCTCGGAAGGGGTCTAAATATTGATGACTTTGCACCCCGTTTTGCCTTTTATTGCTCATCCCATATAGATTTTTTTGAAGAGATTGCAAAGCTAAGGGCAGCCAGAAGGATGTGGGCAAAGATTCTTAAAGACCGGTTTAAGGCCAAAAATCCCAAGTCATGGAAATTCCGCTTTGGTATACATACTGCAGGCTGCTCTCTGGTAGCAAAACAGCCTATTAATAATATCATTCGCGTGACTATTGAGGCATTGGCGGCAGTCCTTGCAGGTGTGCAATCACTTCATTGCTGTTCCTATGACGAACCCATTGCACTGCCAAATGAAACGACCCAAAAGATAGCCATAAGAACCCAGCAGATCATCGCATATGAAACAGGTGCCGCAGCAACTGCAGATCCTCTTGGAGGTTCATACTATATAGAGACACTGACCAATAAGATAGAAGAGGAGGCATGGAAGATACTAAAAAAGATAGATGATATGGGAGGGGCAATTGAGGCCATAAAGAATAAATGGATCGAAAAGGAGATTGAAAAAGAGGCGCTCAGATATCAGCGCTCCATTGAAAATGGTAAACGTATTGTGGTGGGTGTAAATGCATTTGTTGAAGAGGAAGAGGAAAAGGAATTAGAGATAAGACCTCATAAGTATTCCTTTGAGGCTGAAAGGAGGCATATCAATAATGTCAAGAGATTGAAGCAGGAGCGTGATAAGGAAAGATTAGAAAGGGCCATTGAAAATCTCAGAAAGGAGGCTCTGAAGGGCAGGAATCATAATCTGATTCCTGCAATAATAGATGCGGTTGAGGCATATGCCACAACAGATGAGATCATTGGCACAATAAGAGAGTGTTTTGGTTATAGCTATGACCCTTTTAATATAAATAAATCCCCTTTTTAAGAGGGCTTAGATGAATACAGAGAAAAGGATCAGGGTTCTTTTGGCCAAGGTAGGTCTTGATGGACATGATAGAGGGCTTAAGATAATTTCGGTGCTTCTAAGAGATGAGGGATTTGAGGTTATAAATCTGGGCCCTTTTCAAACGGCTGAGACAATAATAAATGTAGTGGAACAGGAAGATGTTGATGTTATAGGCCTTAGTATCCACGGGGAGGAGTATCGGATATATGTTCCGAGAATCATAGAACTGATGAAAGAAAAGGGCCTAAATGATCGGGGCTTCATCTTAGGAGGTGTGCTTCCTCCTGAAGATATTCCAGAGTTAAAGAGAATAGGTGTGGATGAGATATTTATCTCTGGCACTCCTATAAAAGAGATAAAGAGAAAGATTATAGAGCTTGTAAAGGAAAAGGGAAGATAGATGTTCCATACTTCATTATGTCGTCTTTTGGGTATTAGATATCCAATCATTCAAGGTGCGCTTGGCGGACATACCAGACCTATTAGTGATGCAAAGCTTGTAAGTGCGGTTTCAGATGCAGGCGGATTGGGAATACTCTCTACATGGAATCTGTCAGATAAGGCGATTTTAAAAGAGATAGAAAGGGTTCGTAAATTGACAGACAGACCTTTTGGCGTAAATATCGCAGCCATCCATTCCTCATATGACTTTACCAAGAGGGCTAAACTCCTTGCAGGGGCAGGAGTTAAGATAGTAACCACAGGGAGGGGAGATCCAGATATTCCGGCCATCTCCCTGCTGAAAGATCATGGGATAATAGTCCTTCCTGTTGTAGGAAGTGTTGATCAGGCTATTAATATGGAAAAGAAGGGGGCAGATGCTGTTATTGCCTCAGGATGTGAAGGGGGAGGACATGTGGGAGCAGTTTCAACCCTTACCTTAGTTCCTCAGGTTGTGGATGCAGTAGATATACCGGTTATAGCGGCAGGTGGAATTGGTGATGCAAGGGGTTTTGTGGCAGCACTATCCTTAGGAGCATGTGGGATTCAGATGGGAACACGATTTATCCTCTCAAAAGAAAGTATTGCTCCTTTTGAATTAAAACAGAAGCTGCTAAAGGCATCATCAGAAGATACTGTTGTTACCACAATGAGAACAGGATGGCCTACAAGGGTCTTAAGATCTAATTTCACTTCAGAGTGGGAGGAATTAAAGAAAAGAGGAGCTTCCAAGGAGGAGCTTAAAAGATTCAGATCTGTGATGCTAAAGAGGATTAAGGAAGATATAGAGGAAGATACAATTGGAGCTGGTCAGGTATGTGGAATGCTTAATGAATTGAAAAGCTCTAAGGAGATAATAGAGGAGATAATTGAAGGTGCTATTAGCATAGTATCTAAGCTACAGGAGCTTAGATCAGGGGGCATTTAATCTCTTAAGGATACTAATCTATGAAAAAAGAGGGATACAAGGAAGAAGAAAGAAGATTTATCACACGCTCTGGCATACCACTCAGCAGGGTGTATGGGCCTGAGGATATATCAGACATCTCTTACAGCAAAGATATAGGAGAACCCGGAAAATACCCATTTACCAGGGGGATCTATCCAGATATGTATAGAAGCTTTGGATGGATGAAGAGACAGCCCATGGGGTTTAGCTCAAGTGAGCATACCGCAGAGAGATATAAGAGATTGATAAAGAAGGGCGGACAGGTGGACCATAGAGGTGCGCCTGCAACAACCCTCCTCTTTGATATGCCAACCAATTATGGCTATGACTCTGACAATCCCAGAGCGAGATATCAGGTCGGAAGGGTGGGACTTCCTGTAGACCATGTAGAAGATATGATTGAGCTTATGAAAGACTTTCCTATGGATAGAGGTTTTACCAATATGGTAATCCATGGGTCCCCCGCCATATTGCTTGCCATGTATATAGCCGCTGCAGAGGAACTGGGCTATTCACCCTCTAAACTCAGAGGAAGCGGAAAAAATGATCCTTTTCAGTCTTACCTTGCTGAGAGGATTCAGCTTCTACCCATTGAAGATGAACTCAGGCTATGCATGGATATCTTGGAGTATTGCACTGAGAATATGCCATACTGGAATCCTATATCTGTTTCAGGATTTTCATACCGGCCATCAGGACTAAATTCCATACAGGAGCTGGGATTAACTCTGGCCTCTGCAATGGCATATATTGAGGCAGCAGTAGAACGTGGCCTCCAAATTGATAGATTTGCACCCCGAATATCCTTTTTTCTATCAGCCGGAATCGATTTCCTTGAAGAGATATCCAAATTCAGGGCAGCCAGAAGGATATGGGCAAAGATAATGAAAGATAGATTTGGAGCTAAGAATCCTAAGTCAATGTTATTCCGAGTGTACTGTCTTACTTTGACAAGTGATTATACTGCTCAACAGCCACTTATTAATCTGATAAGAGGAACCATTCAGGGCCTTGCAGCAGTGCTTGGTGGAATACAGGCGCTTGGAATCCCCTGCTATGATGAAGCGATAGGTATACCCACTGAAGAATCCCAGATTTTATCCATCAGAACACAACAGATTATAGAGGAGGAAAGCGGTATATGTAACACGGTTGATCCTCTTGGCGGAGCTTATTGCATTGAATGGCTTACAAAGAAGATAGAGGAAGAGGTCAACGGTTATATAGATCACATCATCCATATGGGAGAGGATGGAACAGTGCTTGGAGGGATGATTGCAGGAGTTAAAAAAGGGCTGATTCTTGATGAGATAAATGAAGGGGCATTAAAGAGACAGAGAGATATTGAAAGTGGAAGGACAACTGTTGTCGGGCTTAATAAATATAGAGAAGAAGAGGAGATTCAACATATTCCTGTATTTAGGGTAGATCCAAAGATATCTCAGGAAAAGATTAAAAAACTACAGAGATTTAAAAAAAACAGAGACTTAAAAAAGATTAAAAAGGTCCTAAGAGACCTTGAAGACGTTACAAGATCAGGTAAAAACGTCATGCCTGTGCTGATTGAGGCTGCAAAATCCAGAGTTACATTAGAAGAGGCGATGAATGTATTCAGAAAGGTATTCTTAAAGGGGGATAGGGTGTAAAGATATGGTAGAGGCAGGGAAAAGGCTTCGTGTCTTAATCGGAAGTATCGGCCTTGACGGACATGAACTTGGAGCCCTTATTGTATCACGAGCATTACAAAATGCAGGAATAGAGGTGGTCTATCTGGGACTAAACCTTACACCTGAGGAGGTAGTGGAGGCTGCGATTCAGGAAGATGTAGATATTATAGGAATTAGCAGTATGAGTGGTATCCATATTGAAGCACTTTCAGACCTAATAAGACTATTAAAAGAGAAAGGAGCGGATAATATCCCTGTAATTACAGGAGGAATTATCCCTCCTGAAGATATACCTATATTAAAAAAAATTGGTGTAAAGGGGGTCTTCCCTGCTGGCACCCCTACTGAAAAGATAATTAATTTTATAAGGAATGAATTGAGTTTGAAAGGTTAAACTTATGGAAAAGAGATTAATCGATCTTAAAGTCAGTGATTCTATTGCAAGAATAGCATTAAATGATCCTGAAAATTTCAATATATTAACAGAACCCTTGAAGGAGGAATTAATAGATTGTCTTAAAAGTCTGGACTCAGATGACTCTGTCAAGGTTTTTATTTTAACCGGTAGGGGTAAGGCATTTTGTGCAGGAGGGGATATAAGGGGATTTAAGAAGCGTTATGAGGGCTGGCGTAGATCTGGCGGAGCTCCCCCCTATTACGATAATAGGCTTGCGCATGCAATTCACGGTATTTCAAAGCCCATCATTGCTGCCATAAATGGTCCTGCAATAGGTGGGGGACTTTCACTTGTGCTTGCATGTGATATCCGTATTGCATCTGAAAAGGCCTCTTTCAATGCGGCATATCTCCGTATGGGTTTAACTCCTGAGATAGGGAGCTCCTTTATTCTTCCAAGATTGATAGGGCTTGGAAAGGCATTTGAACTGGTAATGACAGCTAAGGATATCGATGCATATGAAGCTGAAAAGATCGGTTTAGTAAATAAGGTGGTCCCAGAAGATAAACTACAGCAAACTGCTAAGCAAATGGCAGAGATAATTTCAGGATATTCCTTAGTGGCAATCAAGATGGCAAAAAAGGCACTGAGATATGGGATAGAATCAGATCTTAAAGATTCAATAGATTATGAGACTCAGCTTATTACATATTGCTTTTCCACAAAAGAGCATTATGAAGCTGTTAAAAGATTCTTAGATAAAAGAAGGAAGTAAAGATATATCTGGAGGGGCTTAAAAATGGCAGAACATTATAGAGTTAGAGAAGATGAGATCTTCTTTATACTGAACGAGGAATTAGATTATGGATCGTTATGTAAATACAAAAGATACGAGGAACTCTCGCCAGAGACTCTGGATATGCTTGTAAGAGAGGCAATAAGGTTTGCAAAAGGTGTCTTAGAACCACTTCACCATGAGGGCGAAAGGCATGGTGTGATATTTGAAAATGGAAGCGTTCATCTCACTCCAGGCTTTAGAGATGCATTTAAAAAGATGGGGGAGAATGGCTGGATTGCAGTATCGAGAGACACAACCTATGGTGGGATGGGATTCCCTCAGATGATGAGAATCGTTATAAATGAATTTCTTTATGGTTCGTGTCTTTGCATGAATTTCTTATCAAGCTTAACCCATGGAGCAGGGCATCTGATAGAGAGCTTCGCGGATGAGAATCTAAAAAAGATCTTCGTTCCGAACATGTATTCAGGCAGATGGAGCGGAACCATGGCATTAACAGAGCCAAATGCTGGAAGCAGCCTGGCAAATATTAAGACAAAGGCAAAGAGGGAGGGGAAGTATTTTAAGATAAGTGGAATAAAGCAGTTTATCACATATGCTGAACATGATCTAACAGAGAATATAATCCATCTTCTCTTAGCTCGAATTGAAGGGGCACCTTCAGGAACAAAGGGAATCTCTTTATTTATAGTGCCTAAGATCTGGGTAAATGAGGATGGGACACTGGGTGAGCCAAATGATATAATCTGTGCTGGCGTTGAAAAAAAGATGGGGCTTCACGCAGCACCTACATGTCTGATGAGTTTTGGAGAGAATAATCAATGTAAGGCCTATCTCTGTGGTCAAGAAAATAGGGGTCTACCCCATATGTTTCAGATGATGAATGAAGCCCGTGTAAATATTGGGGTATGCAGCATGTCTATTGCAAGTTCTGCATACCTTAATGCTCTTGAATATTGTAAGACAAGAATCCAGGGCTTTGACATCGCAAGGAGATACAAAGAGGAGGTTCCTATAATCTATCATCCAGATATAAGGCGAATGTTACTTTGGATGAAGGCCGTAACCGAAGGACTTCGTTCCCTTATCTATACGACCGCCTATTATATGGATATCGCATTAGAAGATCCTGATGAATCTAAAAGAAGACACTATAAATTGCTCCTTGATTTTTTAACCCCTATAATCAAAGGATATGGAGCAGATCTATGTTTCAGGGTGTGTGAAACAGCGATTCAGTGTCTTGGAGGTTATGGCTATTGTAAGGACTACCCATTGGAGCAATACATGAGGGATTCAAAGATCTTTTCAATCTTTGAGGGGACAAATGGTATTCAGGCCCTGGATCTACTTGGAAGAAAGATGAGAATAGATTCAGGGAAGGCATATAGGGCATTTTTTAAAGAGATAGATCTATTTCTAAAAGAAAATAGTAATAATAAAAATTTTCTAAATGAGATAGCTATCTTTAAAGATGCGATCAAAGAGCTCAAAAGGGCATCTGATATTATGATTGAAAGGATGGATGTGGATCCACTCCAATCTGCCTCCTATTCATTTCCCCTTTTAGAGTGTTATGGAGATATAGTGCTTTCATGGAGACTTTTAAATATGGCAATAATATCTGATAATCTGTTATCTAAGATGAGTGATAGGAGTGGAAGAAAGGCATACCTTTATAAGGGTAAGATTTTTCAGGCAAGATATTTTATTGATGTCTTTTTACCTCAGACAATAGCTCGACTAAAAAGCTGCATCAGAGATGGAAGAGAGATAGCTGAAATACCAGATGAATCTTTTTAAAAAGAAGAGAGATCTGTATGGATATTATTGTAATGATCAAACAGGTTCCTGATACAACTGATATAGAGATTGATCCCAAAACAGGCAATCTTATTCGCTCAGGGATTGAAGGCATTATTAATCCTTATGATCTAAATGCAATTGAGGCATCCTTGGAGATAAAGGAGAGGATAGGCGGAAGTGTTACTGTCATTTCAATGGGGCCTCCGCAGGCAATTGATGCGATAACAGAGGCAATAGGAATGGGAGTTAACAGAGGAATCCTCCTTACAGATAGGGCATTTGCAGGTGCAGATACGCTTGCAACTTCTTTTACGCTTGGTAAAGCTGTAGAGAAACTGGGATCATACGATTTAATACTTTGTGGATATCAGGCAATAGACGGTGATACAGCTCAGGTTGGACCACAACTTGCTGAATATCTAAATATTCCACAGATTACATCTGTTACCAAGATCGAGAAGGTGACAGAAAATTCCATTATAGCTATCCGCTCAGTTGAAGATGGATATGAAAGGGTCTTCTCTCAGCTTCCTGCTCTGCTTACAGTAAAGAGAGAATTGAATAGACCCCGCTTTGTAAGAGTCGATAGACTGTTAAGTGCCTGTGAGGAAAAGGCCCCAATTGATATCTGGAATGCGGCAGATATTGGGGTAAAGGCATTCCAGGTGGGAATGAGAGGCTCCATGACAGAAGTAATTGATGTATTTACACCTAAGTTTAAAAGGAAAGGTAAGATATTAAAAGGCTCTTCCAAGGATGTGGTGGATAAGTTACTTTCAGAATTAAAAGAAAATAATCTGATATGATTGAGAGCTTTGAATTTTTCAAAACTCTCAGAAAGAAGCTGTAAAGGGAATCTGTCATTGCGAGGGTCTTAAAAGACCTGAAGCAATCTATAAAAGGTATGAGATTGCTTCGCTTCGCTCGCAATGACCTGGGTCTGGTCTCCGACCTGGAGTGGTCTCCGACCCGGAGGGGGTGTAACCCCCAGTGTAAAAAGAGGTAAAGAGGTAGTGCAAAGGTCTCATGATTATCTTAAGTTAACTATAACTTATGGGAAAGGAAGAGGGCAAAGGCAGGGAATAGATAAAGTTAAATTTTAAAATCAGATAGGGTATAAGATGATCTTTCGATCAGATCCTGAAAAGATGCTTAGAAGATCTATTCAAAGATTGGTAAAAGAAAAGATAATACCAGATGCAAGAAAATGGGATCGGGAATGTCAATTCCCTTTTGAGAATATGAAAAGATTTGCAGAGCTTGGAATATTAGGGCTTAGAATTCCTAAAAGGTATGGAGGATCTGAAAGAGGCCTTTTTGAAGCCGTTATCATCTTGGAAGAGATAGGAAAGGCAGATGCAAGTTCAGCTGTTAATCTACATGTTCAACTAAATGCATCCCCTATCTATCTGATATTGTATGGAAATGAAGAGGTAAGGAAGAGATTTCTTCCTGCTCTTGTATCAGGTGATCTCTTATTCTCTATGGCACAGACAGAACCAGAGGTGGGTTCAAACCTAAATGATTTAAGGACTACCGCACGACCTGAAGGTTCACACTATATAGTAAATGGCACAAAGACAATGATCACCTTGGGTTCTGTTGCTGATGTCCATCTTGTGTATCTCAGATTTGAAGATGATAACTCCATTGGATGCCTTCTCCTTGAAAGGGATACAGATGGGTTTTCAGTTGGCAAAAAGGAAGATTTTATGGGATTAAGAGGCCTGGGAACATCTGAATTGATCTTCAAGAATTGCAGGGTCCCCAAAGAAAACGTATTGATAAAAGGTGCTGGATCTCTTAGAAAGATGCTTACATTGTTTAATGGCACAAGGGTTGGACTTGCCAGCATCTCCTTAGGAATTGCAAAGGGAGCATTTGAAGAAACCCTGAGATATTCAAAGATAAGGACGATATCAGGAAAACCTCTGATCTCTCTTCAGGGCCTCCAATGGAAGCTTGCGGATATGGCTATAGAGATAGAGGCTATGAGGGAGCTTATATATAAGGCCTCAAAAGATACCAAATTAGATGGCTTTCCCAATGAGTTTATATCCTCTGCTGCAAAGATACTGGCCGCAGAAGGAGCAGTAAAGATAACCAATATGGCAATGGATCTATTTGGCGGTTATGGTTATTCAAAAGAATTTCCCATTGAAAGATACCTCAGAGAAGCAAAAGGCATGCTCTATGTGGGTGGAACAACCGATGTCTTGAGAAACGCAATAGGAACATATCTAAAGAAGAGCAAAATTTAAAATCTTATCACTTATGCCCTTCTTTTTCTCTTAGTATCCCTTTTGCTATCTTTCCCTGGGGAGTATGCGGAAGTTCATTTACAAATTTGATAATACGTGGAACCTTATAGGGAGCAAGATATTTTCTGGCATAATTTTTAACATCTTCTTCTTTAAGATCAGTGCCCTCTTTTAGAACTATTATTGCTTTTGCAAGCTGGCCCTTTGTCTCATCAGGAACCGCTATCACTGCCACTTCCTGAATATCTGGATGGTTGATCAAGACATCTTCAAGCTCTTTTGCATAGATATTAAATCCACCTGTTATGATCATATCTTTTTTACGGCCCACAAAATAGTAGTAACCATCTTTATCCTGCCTTAAAAGATCGCCTGTATGAAACCATCCATTTCTAAATGCCTGTTTTGTATCTTCAGGCCTCTTATAATAACCTTTCATGACACATGGGGATCTCACAACCAATTCTCCAACCTCCCCTAAGGGGACATCATTGTCATTTTCATCAACCAATCTTGTTTCCATATTATAGACAGTTAATCCGCATGATCCCAGACGCCGTTTTTCCCTATATGGAGGATTAATCATAACTAAAGGTGAAAGTTCTGTTTGGCCCATAGATTCAATAAAGAGACAATTAAATCTCTTTTCAAACTCTTCTACCACCTTGTAATTTACATTACCACCGGCAATGATACAGATTCTTAAGGAACTTAAGTCGATCTGGTCAATTTTTGGATGATTAATTAGATAATCATACATGGTTGGAACACCAGAGAAAAATGTAATTTTATCTTTTTCTAAGGAATAAAGCACTTCGTCGGTCTGAAATCTTTCCATCAATATTACTGTTCCACCTACGGTAATAAAGTTAAGAAAGGTTGCCATACCAAACATATGAAACATGGGTAGCGGAATGAGGGTGATATCATCTTTGCTAAGTTCTAATATTGTGCTTCTAATGAGAGCATTATCAGTGTATCCACCATGAGTTGTCATAACACCCTTGGGTTCACCTTCAGTTCCAGAGGTATACATTATTTGACAGACATCATCAGAGGAGATTGAAACAGGCCTTAAATTAAAGGATTCCCTTTGAAGTTCGTTGTATGATGTGATTCCAGGAATGGAATCTTCTGTATCTATTATAACTGATTGAAGTGTAGCAACCTTTTCCTTAACAGCCTCTATCTTTTGCAATTGTTCTTTTTCAGAAATTATCATCTTGGCTTCTGAGTCCTTCAGGAGATATTCGAGCTCCCTTGGAGTAAAAGTTGGATTTATAGGAATCACCCATGCACCTGTTTTCCAGACAGCGAAATAGGATTCAAGGAGCTCTAAACAATTTTTAAACATCAGGGCAACACGATCACCTTTTTTTATCCCCATCTCTTGAAGAGCTCCAGCCATCTTTTCAGTCTTATTATTGAATTCTGTATAACTCACTCTTTTTTTATGAAATTTTAAAAGGAGCTTCTTATCAAATTTCTCTGCTTTTTTCCTTATCAGTTCAGGAAGGGTAAGTCCTCTAAGAGGTAGGGTTTTGCCTTTACTAACAGGAAAGTAGGTAAAATTATCCATCATCTGCACCTCCTTTTTTTGTAAGATCTAATAGTCGAACTGTCTTTACTTTTAATACAGGTAATTCACCTTTTAAGAGAAATCTGATTTCAACATCAACATCCAATCTATCTTTAAGATACCTTTTTATCTTCTGTTTTAATCCTTCCTTATGTTGGCTTTTCTCCAGTTCTATATCCAACTTAAGAAATTCCATGTTCTTTGAATACTTAACGATTCTAAACTCTGCTCTATCAAGCTCTTCAATATCCCATAGGTGATTTTCGATATCTGAAGGAAAGATAACTTTCCCTTTTATCATTACCATATAATGAGATCGTCCAATATATCTCAATCTTATATGTGTTCTTCCGCACTCACAGGGTTCATAAAAAGGGATCACGATATCTTCCAGATTCCATCTTATATGAGGCGCTCCTCTGCTGCAGAGGTCAGTGACTACCAACTCCCCCCTCTGGCCACTCTTTACAGGATCCCCACTTTGGGGATCAATCACCTCTACCAAAAACATATCTTCATTTAGGCAGTGATTACCTATCTGATAGGGGCAGCTAAAATTATACCATAGAATATCAGCAGCAGATCCTCCAAGAGAATATATCTCTTTTGCCCCCCATCTTTCCTTTATATGCTCTATAAGCTTGTTGGTGATAACATCTCCATAAAGGATTATCTTCTCATAATTGAAAATATCTCTTGGTAAAAGGTCATCCTTTTCTATTATATCCTCCATCTGCAAAAGGGTCCTTACACCTGTAAGCAATACATCTGGTTTAAGCCATTTTCCCATCTGTATGGAATTTTGCAGATTATCCACACCATCATTCAGATACCTTATCTTTAGTCTCTCTGCAGCCTGTCGGAAAATAAAGTGAGTTATACTCTGAATACCTATCATGGAGTGAAAAAGACTCCCTTCTGAGAGTCCCAATTGTCTGAAAGATCGTGTATAACACTCTACTCTGAGTTCAATATCCTCTTTGGTAAATGCGGAGAAGGTGGACATACCACTTGTCCCCCTGGAACATCCAAATCCTGAAATCTTATTTAATGATACACAGAGATGGGGTAATGGATTATTTTTTTTTAAAACAGCCTCTCTTAACTCATCTTTTTTAGTAATAGGAACATGTTTAATATCTTCTAAGGAGCTAAGATTCTTTGGATAAAAATTATTTTTCAAAAATTTATCTCTATAGAAGAGCGAATTATCAAAAACATAATGGAGCTGTTCCTTTAATCTTTCTTCTTGAATGTTTTTAAGATCTGACCTTTTGATAGTTTCAATCTTCTTATCCCAAAACATTGTTTCTTTTAATTCAATCTACCTTTTTGATATCATCTTTTCCTTATCTTGACCTTAAAAAGTGCAGGCAATGTTATTAATCCCCCTGGTAGCCAGAGGATCACTAAAAGCATAAGCGCACCATATAGCAGAGGTTGTGCCTCTTTTGCAACTTTTAGTGCTTCAGATCCAAGGATAATAACAAATGGGCCTACTATTGCACCTGCAATGCTCTCAATCCCTCCTATAAAGGTATAGATCTGTATAAATAGAGATTCCATAACACTGAAATCTTCTGGGCACAGGTAGTGATGGTAATGGGCGGTGAAGCTTCCTACAATACCTGCAAAAAAAGAGGAGGTGACAAATGCAAGTACTCTATAGGCTGTAATATCTATGCCTAAGTGTTCAGCTAAGAGATCATTTTGCCGTAAGGCATGTAGGACTCTGCCAATATGGGATCTTTCCAGACGATACATAATCCCAACAGATACAAGCATAATTACAAATATAAGGAAATAATAAGGCAAAAGATCATATCCAAACTTTATCTTTAAAATTCCAGGAAGATGGATCTCTGGCCCAGGAATATTTACAATCCCCGTAATTCCTCCTGTTAATGGATCTGCCCATATAAGCAGATAGATAAGAATTTCGGAGAGGGCTAAGGTAACAACTACAAAATATATTCCCCCTATTCTGAGAATTATATAACCTAACACGAGTGCAATTAATCCGGCCATAAGCCCAGAGATTATTATGCAAATCCAGAAATTAATCCCTATCTTTGTTGCAATTAAGGCGGATGTATAGGCTCCGATTCCAACTGGAAATGCATGCCCAAGAGATAATCTACCGGTAATATATATCATCCTGAAACCCACAGTTAAAACTACCATACTCATAATGGATATAAAGATACTCAACCAGAATTCAGGAAGAATCCAGGGGATGACAATCAAAAGCGCCAAGAGCGTTAAATAGAAAATATTTCCTTTTTTAATCCACATCTCTTTACAACTTATATTCAAATCCAAAAAACCCTTGAGGCCTGATCAAAAGCACAAGAATTAAGATAAAGAAATAGATCAGCATAGCAAATTCAGCACTCACAAATGAGCCTGTAAAACTTTCAATCATTCCAAGAAGATATGATGCAAGGGCAGCCCCACCAACACTTCCCATTCCGCCCAGAGTTATTGCTACTAATGCCTTTACAGACAGGCCAACGCCAACTGTTGCATCCATAGTAAATATTGGCCCCATTAAGGCACCTGCTGCAGCGGCCAGAGCCGTTGCCAACACCATACTCTTTCGCAATATGGATCCTATGTTGACACCCATTAGCGATGCTGTCTCAGCCTCTCTTGCCACAGCCCGCATGGCTCTTCCTGTCTTAGTATTTTTCATAAAGGCAAGAACGCCTCCAATGGTTGCCAAGGCTATCAATGATACAACAACCCTCTCCATAGATATGGTGATATCACTTATATGGACAATACCCTTAAATACTGTTGGAATGGATTTTGACTCTGTTCCAAACACAAGTAGAGCACCGGTTTCAAGGATCATCATCCATGAAACTGTAACTACCACAGCAGGCAATAGCGTTTCTCTAAATTGTCTTAAGAAATATCTTTCAAGCAAAATACCAAAAAGGGATACAAGAAATACTGCTAAGGCTAATCCAAGCCAATAATTGAGGCCCAATTGCACAGAAAAATACCATACACCATAACCTCCAAGCATATACATCTCACCGTGTGCAAATTGAATAAGACGCATTATTCCTATTAGGAGGCTGAATCCTATGGCTACTAATACAAGATTACTTCCAAGCACAATTCCATTTATAATTATCTGGATAATCTGTTCCACCTTTTGCCTTTATTTATACACTCAACTCTCTATTGTTTATATACATTCCTCAATAGCTCAAAGACCCTGGCAGCAGGAATAACTTCAATAGTAACCTCTTTTCCTTTCTTTATCTGAGTTATATACCCAGGTCTTACAAGCTGATGAGGGATTCCATAAAATTCTTTGCCACCAAAGACAAATTTTCCGGCTTTTGTTAAAAGGGTTTGAGTTTCAAGGATATTTTTTATTTTATCAGCATCACTTACAGAATCAGCCATCTTTATCGCAGCTGATAATACGTGTATCCAGATATATCCATATGTGGACAATCCGGTGGGTTCTTCCTTATATTTTGCTATATATGCTTCTCTGTAATCTCTCAGTCCTTTTGGGACAAGCTCAGATGTAAGGGAGGGCTCACAGTGTAGATATCCCTCCAGTTTTTCAGCTCCTACCATCTTCCACCATTCGCTCTTAAAGGTGCTTGAGAGAAACTGCCCCTTAAAGCCCATCTCTCTGGCAGACTTAAATACCAATCCCCAGTTAGAGCCTCCTGCTGCATAAATGGCATCAGGTCTTTTGGCCAGAACCTTTGTGAGTACCGGATAGAAGTCTTTAGTCCTTCTTGGAATATAGTTCACTTCAAGCTCTAAGTTGAAATATCTGGCAGAGATGAGAAGTGCATCTCCAATAGCTTTTCCCGTTGCATCATCCATGACAATTGCCTGTATCTTTTTTATATCTGGCATATTTTTTTTAACCCATTTAAATAGAGGGGGTAATACCTCATAGGATGTATTATATGTCCTAAAGGTATATGGATATTTAGGAGAGATCAGCTTTCTGGAGGAAGACAGTGAACCATTGATAATTTTCATCTTATTCATAAAATCAAGGGTTGCAAGACAGGGGGGTGTTCCAAATACCCTCATGAATTTTACACCCTTATCTCTTACCAATTTGTTAACAGTTGCCACTGCATCCTTTGTGGAATACTTATTATCTTCAATTAAAAGTTTTAATATATAATTTTCACCACCCACAGTTATTCCACCTGAACTATTTATCTCCTCAATAGCGACCTCCTGAGCCCTCTTATCAGGAATTCCATAACTTGCCCCTGGCCCTGTAAGAGGCAGACTTGCTCCCATTAAGAGTTTTTTTTGGCCGCCTTCTGCATGAATTGAATAGGCCAATATCATTATTAAAAAAGAGGTTAAAATTAATAGAGTCCTTCCATAAAGACTAATCCATCTTTTCTTTCTTTTCATTTTTAAACCTCCTATTAAATATTTAGGGTTTAACATTTTACGTGACTCTACCCAGATATGCTTCTTCTACAGATTTATCCTTAAAGAGCTCCTTCATCTTACCTTCAGCAGTGATCTTTCCTGTTTCTAATAGATAACACCAACCTGCTAATCTTAGAGCGATTTTTATGTTCTGCTCTACCAATAGGATTGCAGCTCCTTTTTCATTAAATGAGCGGATAGTCTCTGTGATAATATCAACAAAAAGAGGAGATAGTCCCAATGAGGGTTCATCAAGTAGAAGAAGCTTAGGTCGACTCATCATTGCTCTTCCTAAGACCAACATCTGCTGCTCTCCTCCGGAAAGGGTGATTCCCATCTGGCCAATTCTCTTTTCCAGTATCGGAAAAAGCTTAAAGATCCATCTGAGATCATCCTTAATTCCTTCCTTATCCTTTCTCATGAAGGCACCCATCAGAAGATTTTCCATAACTGTAAGATTTGGAAATACATGTCTTCCTTCAGGACATAAAGTGATACCCAGTTTTGCAATTTCATGTGCCTTAAGGCCATTGATCAAACTTCCATCAAATCTCATCTCGCCCCTATCTGGTTTAATAAGGCCAGAGATTGTTCTCAATATGGTGGTCTTCCCTGCTCCATTTGACCCTAAGAGAGCTACCACTGATCTCTCTTTTACACAAATATTTACCCCTGAAACCGCAAGTGCTTCACCGTAATATACCCACAGATCTTTTATCTCAAGAAGCATCAGTAGAGCCTAAATATGCCTTAATTACATCCTCATTATGACGGATTTCATCCGGGGTTCCCTCAGCAATCTTGATCCCAAAATTCATAGCAATAATTCTTTCACAAATTCCCATTATCACCCTCATATTGTGTTCCACAAGCAGGATAGCGATATCTGGATTTTGAGTGCGGATCTTTACTATTCTATCAATTACCATCTTGGTTTCCTCTTCACTCAGACCTCCAACAGGTTCATCAAACATTAATAACTTTGGACTTAAAACCAATGCCATAGCTATACCAAGCAATTTTTGGTGCCCAAAAGAAAGATTATCAGCTATTTCATATCTAAGGTGATCAATTCTAAGGAAACGAAGTATATCTATGGCCCTTTCTCTGATATTATTCTCCCTTTGAATTATATCTTTGTTTGGAAATAGAGATGACCAAATACCTGTTTTCAATCTCAGATGAAAGGCAGTTAGAACATTCTCTATTACACTATATTTCTTGAATAAAGAAGAAGTTTGAAAAGTTCGCGCAATTCCTTTTTTTATAATCTTATGGGTTTTCATTCCAGTTATGTCTGACTGATCTTGGACAGTTGCAAAAAAATAATTTAGTGATATCAAACACATAACATAGCCAAAAAAGTTCTTGGCACTACCATTTGCTCTTTGACATAGATTATAGCTCTCGAGTGGCCAGTGGGATTGCAACGCCTTTAGATCCTGTTTGATGTCTGCCCATTCAAAGCAGCATCCGTATCTTTCAAGACGCCTATCCAGCTCCTTTCTCAACACCAGGGCCAGGAAGCTTAAGTGCAGATCGTAAAATAGAATTTACCCCCCTTTAGAAGGAAAAATTATCTCCTCCAAGGATGAGAAAGGAGGAGAGAAAAGAGGTCATGATAAGCATGTATAATGGCAACGAGTGAAGGTTTTACAAAGTCAGGGGAAAAGCATCAGAGAGATTATAATGTGATGATATAGGAGCTTATCAAAAAAATTCCGTGATAAGGTTATTGGAAGGTAATCAGTTAAAACCCATCTGTAGGAGATCATTCTACCCTCTTATCTGGCCTATTAGGGGGTCAAATGTCTTTATAATCAACAGTCTACCTTTAGGATCTTCCCTCTTTCCAGGCTCTTCCATGGATAGAAAGACTGTTAGGGGTATGGTAGATAGGCTTAAAAGGTTTAGACTTTTCCCCTCACTTTACAAAATTTTGAAAAACACGGAGATTCATTCATAGATACAGACAAATTGCCCCCTTTGCGGACAATAATTTTTTTCTTGACAAATAATTTTTTCTTGACAATGGTAATGAAAAAATTAAGATCGTTCATCATGAATAATAATCAGGCACTCAGATACAGATTTCTCAAAATAAAAAATGAAAACCACCAATTTATAATTTATTCAGAAGCCCATTGCAGATATGATTTACTCTCTGTGGAGTATGGAAGAGATGATTAATGTATCTATCAGGTTTTTAAAGTCAAAGATGAGGGAGTATGATCTGATTTGGTCCCATATAAGGGAACTTTATAATGACATGGAGGGCAGAGGTATAGAGATACCATCTGGGTTAAAATCTGAGGTTGAATCCATTATTTAATTGAGAAAATTGCAAGTAATTTAAATAAGTTATCTAATAAGGTTAAATTCATTTAAAGAGGCGGAGCACTGCTCAAACCTCTAATGCCAGTATTTTGAAA
>CBFDUE010000005.1:0-78580 GCA_965613025.1 uncultured bacterium | reverse complement strand
AGGTTTAAAAATATCTGAAAGCGGAATAGTAAAACCCACCTCTGGCTGATAACGAAGATAGGTTGGGATAGGATATCTAACTCCCTTTTTATGTGTTTTTTCAAGTCCCTCAACCAGCTCTGCCAATCTATTAGCATGAATAGCCATAACCATTTCATGGTCTTGACATGTTGCCCATACCCTATCACCATTGCCTGGCACCACCACTTTGGTATCACTGTCCAGATATACTCCAATGACCCCCTCTGTGCAGGAAGCGGCCCTTCCAGAAAACGAACCTTTCAGAGGTCTTCCAGTATGATAGGTGGCCCCATGAATGAGCCTCATCATCTGTGCAGGATTAACATATATGAGAATAACATCAGGTTTGATCTTTGTCCTTTCAAGTGGAGAATAAACTACAATAGGATTATGTCCCAATTCAAGCAAACGGAAGTTCATAAAAATTTCATTGGCAGCCTTTTCATCAACTGCATAGTTCATCTGGATTAAAAAATTGATAGCCCCATCTTTATCAGTGAGTCGCTCCCATCCATAGGTATGAGCAGCAATCGCACAACCTACATCTTCACGTGTAAATGCTATGGTCCAGCCATATCGCCTTGCCATAGCAGCCCCCTGACAGGGTGCCATCTTCACACCCAAGTCACGAAGCGGTCTTCTTGCCTTTACAGGGATCTGATCTTCCTCTTTCAAGAACTTGACCGCAATGGGTATAGTAGAGGGATTTATAAACTCTCTAAGTCTGCGCCCCATATTAATCCATTGTTCCATAGCTTTTTACCTCCTTATAATTTCAATAAAAATCTTTTAATTTTATATTATTGAATTATTTTCAAGCAAAAATAATTACATAGATATATTCAAATAAATAATATTTATATTGGTTATCAAAAATAAGTTTTTTAGTATTAATATGATAGCTTTTTATCTTAGAAAGTCCTATAAAATTATTATATTGTAAGATATTGAAATCTAATGCTGGAGGATAGAGTAAATGAGAACCGGTGTATTCTTTCATGATATATTTAAGGGAAAGGAATGGCTTATAATTGGGGATAAATTCAGAAATTTTCCAGAAGTAATGAAGGATGCTCTTAGCCTTCCACAGGTATCCCTGTTTTCTCCATCTAAGGTCTCTGATGATCTGCTTTTAAAAGTTCATACACCAAGGTTTGTTGAAGATCTTAAAAAAGCTTGGTATTGTGATGGAGCTCTTTATTCTGTTGGAGGATGTGTTGAGGCAGTTGAGATGGTCTTAACTGGAAGACTTGATAATGCCTTAGTTTTTACTGTTGCAGCCGGACATCATGCAGAGAGAGATTCTGCCTGGGGAGGCACTTATGCCTCATGTGCAGGGCCTGCTATATATAATATAAGAGAAAAATTAGGGACAAAAAGATTTGCAATACTTGACACTGACAGACATCACGGAAATGGCACACGTGATATATTTATGGGAGATCATGATGTTCTGCATGTGTGTTTTTGTCATCAAGATATTGTAGAAGATAATGAGACAAAGATCTGTGTAAATATTTCATATCCAAATAACGATGAATCCTACCTGAATTCTGTCAGGGAAGAATTTATTTCCCGTGTTAAAGAATTCCGACCTGATATGATCCTTCACAACTTTGGTCACGACACCTGTCAAGGGGACTATGGTGATATCGGGCTGACCAAAGATTTTTATCTCAAATTAGCAAAAGAGATAAAAGAGTGTGCCATGGATGTATGTGAAGGTAGATATGTGGTGCTTACCCATGGAGGAAGCAGAGTTGACATTGCTGAATATATATTCCCTAAGATCATAGAGATACTTGCTATGTAGATATTTATTCAACTTTGACATCCCAAAGTCCGTCTTAGCGAGATATCAATTTATATTTCTTTAACCTTTATTTCTGTTATACGCCTAAAATCGGCAATATTGCTTGTAACTATAGTTGAAATGCCATATGCAATACCAATGCTGGCTATTTCCACATCATGTATCCATAAACCATGAGGATTATATTTTCGGACTAAATCCTGAAAGACTTTGAATGTTTTTGGAAACGTTTTTTGAAGTTGTAAAAAGTCTTAGTTCTGGATCTAACAAGACATTCAATGCACGATCGTGAAATTGAGAATCGACATCAACCCCATAAATAAGAATATTTGTATCTACTAATACTGAACTATTCATATGCCAGTCTTCTTATACTTAAGTTTGAGATGAGGGAAAAGGGTGAAGAAAGCCTTTGTTTTTCTTCTGTATTTGTAATATGCCAGATCTTGCAAAATTCCTGAACTTGCCTGCGATCCTTTTAAATAAACTCTTTAGCTTGACTTCTTATTTTTGCTTGATAAAATTGCCTACAATATAAAATAAACAATTTTAGATTCACCCCTTTGAAAAAATCTCAAAAGAGCATATTCAAAGACGGGAAAATCTCTTGAGGAAAATGCAAACATGTCTTCGTAAAAGACCATTTGATATAATGAGATATCAGGATCTAAATAAGGAATTTCATGATATAATGATAGATATCTCTGGACATGGAAGGCTTAAAAGGATGGTCTTTATACTTCATAACCAGGTAAAACCTTTCAGTTATAGATCCCTTAGTTATGGTCAACATATGGAAGAGCCCATCAGATATCATACAAAGATAGTAGATGCTATCAGGAAGGGGATATATATTAAAGGCCATGGAACTGCTTCAACGATTAATTTAAGGTGATAATTAAATGTCTTTAAAAAATTAAGGAGGTCTTATTATGAAAGGGATTAAGATATTTCTATGGGTATTGGTAGTATCTATATTTCTGGGTCTTTCTTTCCAGAGAGTGGCTCTATCTGAAGAGACTATTAAGGTAGGAGATATAAATACCTACAGTAAACTGGTTAGCTTCACTATCCCATATAGAAATGGATGGATGCTTGCTTTGGATGAAGTCAACGGCTCAGGAGGGGTGATTGGGAAAAAGTTAGAGGTGATATCCAGAGATGATGCAGGAAAGCCTGGAAATGCAGTGAAGATCGCTGAAGAGCTTATCAGAAGAGAAAAGGTAGTTCTCCTTATGGGTTCCTTCTTTTCACATGTAGGACTTGCACTTACCGATTTTGCAAAAAGACATAAGGTATTCTATCTTGCAGCAGAACCGCTTTCTGATGCTATTGTATGGACAAAAGGAAACAGATATACTTTTAGACTCAGACCCTCCACCTATATGCAGGCTGCTATGCTTGCGGAGGAGGCAGCAAAACATCCTGCAAAGAGATGGGCAACCATTGCACCAAACTATGCATATGGTAAGGATGCGGTAAAATCCTTTAAAAAAGTGTTAAAAAAGAAAAGGCCAGATGTGGAGTTTGTGGCAGAACAGTGGCCAGCACTTTTTAAGATAAATGCAGGAGCAGAAATCCAGGCACTCATTAAGGCTAATCCTGAAGCAGTATATAATGTAACCTTTGGAAATGACCTTGCTAAGTTTGTAAGGGAAGGAAAGCTTAGGGGATTTTTTAAAGGAAGGTTTATTGTAAGCCTTCTTACAGGTGAGCCAGAGTATTTAGATCCTCTAAAGGATGAAGCCCCGGTTGGATGGCTTGTAACTGGATATCCCTGGTATGATATAAAGACTCCGGAACACACCAGGTTTCTTAAGGCATATAGAGAAAGGTATCACGACTACCCCAGAGTAGGATCTGTTGTGGGATATAATACTCTATGGGCAGTGGCACACATGTTGAGGAAGGCAGGATCCACTGATACAGAGAAGATGATAAGTGCCATGGAAGGGCTTACATTCGTATCCCCCTTTGGTCCTATCACATTTAGAAAGATTGATCATCAGTCCACCATGGGTGCCTATGTGGGTTATACTGCGCTAAAAGATGGAAAAGGGATAATGGTAAACTGGAAATATATGGATGGAAAAGACTATCTACCTTCAGATGAAGAGGTGAGGAAGCTGAGGCCAGCACATTAAATAAAAAACTAAGGAATCTTTTAGGCCATGTTAGGCACCTATGTGGTTCAATTCTTAAACGGACTTTCTGATGCTGCATCCCTCTTCTTTGTGGCAGCAGGACTATCCCTTATCTTTGGTGTAAGTCGGGTAGTGAATATGGCACATGGCTCCTTCTATATGGTAGGTGCCTTTGTGGCCTACTATCTTATTTCCATATTCCCTAAAAGCGCACTTGGTTTTTGGGCAGGGATAGTGGTTGCCTCTATATCTGTAGGAATGATGGGTGTGGTGGTGGAGATAACAGTGTTAAGAAGACTTTATAGAGCACCAGAGCTATTTATGCTTATGGCCACATTTGCTTTAGTGCTAATTATACAGGACCTTTCCCTTTGGATCTTTGGAGCAGAAGATCGTTTAGGCCCAAAGGCACCTGGTCTTGATGGAAGCATTGAGATACTGGGATCTTATATACCAGAGTATAATCTGGCACTCATCCTGATTGCCCTCTTGATACTTGCCCTGCTATGGTATCTACTCAATAGAACCCGCTGGGGAATATTGGTAAGGGCTGCAACAGAGGACAGAGAGATGCTTTCTGCCCTTGGGATAAATCAAAAATGGCTATATACAAGCGTATTTTTTATCGGTTCAGCTCTTGCAGGTCTGGGTGGGGCTATTCAGCTTCCCACAGGTGGAGCTGATCTTCTTATGGACCTCAATGTCATTGCAGAGGCATTTGTAGTGGTGGTAGTGGGAGGGATGGGAAGTATAGGAGGAGCATTTCTTGCCTCTCTTCTTATTGGTGAGCTTACATCCTTTGGAATCCTTATTATTCCCCAGAGCACCTTAGTTATGATGTTTCTGGTTATGGCAGTTGTTCTTATTGTTAGACCCTATGGACTCTTTGGCAGACCAGAGAGGGAAGAACATACTGTCTCTGAGGTTGCAGAGCATCCTCTTATGCCAGCTCCACGAAGATTGAGAATTATCGGATTAATAATTTTAATTTTAATCGGAATCTTTCCGCTTTTTGCTGGTAGCTTTCAATTGGTGCTGTTTGGTGAGATTGCCATATTTGCCCTCGCATGTATGAGTCTCTACTTTATGATGGGGCCTGGAGGAATGGTATCTTTTGGGCATGCAGCCTTTTTTGGGGGAGGGGCATATGCTGCAGCTTTGCTTGTCCATTATGTCCGAAGCCCCATGGAACTTGCCATTCTGCTTTCTCCCATATGTATGTTTCTTATGGGCATGATTATCGGATGGTTCTGCGTGAGACTCTCAGGTGTATACCTTGCTATGCTTACCCTTGCCTTTGCCCAGATCTGTTGGGCCATTGTGTTTCAATGGGGAAGTGTAACGGGCGGAGATGATGGAATCTTAGGTATATGGCCTTCTGATTGGGCATCCAATGAGCTGGTATTCTATTATCTAACCATGTTGATCTCTATTGGAGGGATTCTCACTCTTAGATATCTCCTCTTTACCCCTTTTGGCTATACCATGAGGGCATGCAGGGATTCCTCCCTTAGAGCAGATTCCATTGGAATTAATGTAAAGAAACAACAATGGCTTGCCTTTTCAGTGGCAGGACTATTTGCAGGGCTATCTGGCGGCATATATGTCTTCTCTAAGGGAAGTGTCTTCCCTTTTGAGATGTCCATAACAAGATCCTTTGATATTTTGCTAAGTGTATTACTTGGAGGCATACATTCTGTATCTGGACCCATAGTGGGATCCACTGCCTTTATCTGGCTTGAGGATAAGATATCCAGGATGCATTTTTGGAGACTTATCCTTGGATGTATCTTTATGTTTCTGGTGGTTAGCTTTCCCCAGGGTATAGCAGGCTATATGAATGAGAGATTTGGAAGATATCTTCACAAAGGCAGTGAAGGAGGATAGGGACAGATGTTACTGGAGGTAAAGGAGCTATGTAAATCCTTCGGAGCGGTTAGGGCAGTGGATCATGTAAGTTTTCAACTGCAGGCAGGGGAACTGCTTGCCATGATAGGGCCAAATGGTGCTGGAAAGAGCACATGCTTTAATCTTATAAACGGACAGCTTCTACCCGATAAGGGCACGGTGAAGATACTTAATAGAGATACCACAGGGAAGAGACCCAGAGAAGTTTGGAAATTGGGGGTAGGAAGAACCTTTCAGATAACCGCCACCTTCCCCTCTATGACAGTGCTTGAAAATGTGCAGATGGTGCTGATCTCCCACAGACAAAAGCTCAACTCTTTTACTAAAAAAATGAGAAAGCTATACAGAGATGAGGCCATGGAATTACTTAAAATTGTGGGGGTGGAGAATCAATGGAATAGAACATGTGGAATCCTTGCCTATGGGGTCCTAAAAAGGGTGGAGTTGGCCATGGCCTTGGCAAACAACCCTAAATTACTCCTTATGGATGAGCCTACAGCAGGTATGGGTATTAAAGAAAGGCTTAGATTGATGGAACTCACTAAAGGGATAGTCAAAGAAAGGGCTATAGGGGTGCTATTTACTGAACACGATATGGATGTAGTATTTTCCCATGCTGACAGGATTATCGTGCTTAATAATGGAAGGCTTATTGCAGAGGGAAGTCCTCAGGAGGTAAGAGAAAATGAAGAGGTTAAAAGGAGCTATCTTGGAACTTTCCATATAAGGGGAAAGAGCCACTGATTAGAGAGGTGTTTCCTATAAAGATGAACGCTAAACCTATTCTTGAACTTAGATCCGTAAATACCTTCTATGGAAAGGCACAGATACTTTTTGATCTCACCCTTTCCATAAGACAAGGAGAGGCAGGGGTTCTACTTGGAAGAAATGGTGTAGGTAAAAGCACTACTCTTAAGACAATTATGGGCCTTGTAAGAGCCAAAAGTGGTAGCATACTCTTTAAGGAAAAAGATATCTCTGGTCTTCCACCATATAGGATCTGCTCGCTTGGTCTTGGATATGTACCACAGGACAGAAGAATATTTACTGGTCTTACTGTAATGCAGAATCTTGAAGTGGGAAGAAGGCCTCCCAAGAAAGGGATTGAGCCCTGGACCCCAGAGAGACTCTTCAAACTATTTCCCAATCTCAGATTACTTACCAACAGGCTTGGTGGTCAGATAAGCGGTGGGGAGCAGCAGATGCTTACCATTGCAAGAACCCTTATGGGAAATCCTGAAATAATTCTGATGGATGAGCCATCCGAGGGACTGGCACCTGTAATTCTGGATCAATTGGCTGAGACAATCCGAAGTATTAAACAAAGAGGGGTGACAGTTCTTCTGGCAGAGCAGAATCTTCACTTTGCAAGACGTATATGTGACAGGGCATTTATTATGGATCATGGAAGGATATGCCATGAAAGTAGCATGCAGGAATTATCAGATTCAGTCTGCGAGATGTATCTTGCTGTTTAGATAATCTTTCCTATTTTTAATGGGACTCGATAGAAAGGGGCCTTTATAGATGGAATCCTATGGCATAATAGAGATAGATATGTTCTCTGAAGATGTAAATGATCTGGAACATCCAGAGGTTCAAAAATTTAAAAGGATATTAGAAGATGTGGCAAAGGAATATAATTGTTCCCTAATAGTATTTGAGATAGAAAAGGGAACAGTCTCCTTCTCTTTTGACAGCGATGAACTCATGGCAGAGATAATTAAGATCATTCAAAGGGAAGAGCATCAAGATATCTAAATGTCTTTATCTGATTTCCAAAATGCCATCTCAGGTGTGCCTGGATTACCCTTCTGATTTCAGATATTGCTTTATGAGTGATATCTACTTTTTTAATAAGATCAGATTCCTGTCTTTGAAGATAATACATTAAATTAATACTTTCAGGTGAAAGCATTAGCCCATGACCCTCTCTTCCCTTTTGACATCTAAGGCAGGATATTCCTCCTTTAGATGGGATAAATACCGCCTTCCCTTTTCCTCTATAAATTCTATTGCAGTTAATACACCTGTCTATCCTGATTCCATAACCACCCAAGGATATGGCATTTAGAGAAAAGTATAGATAGATCTTAAAAGGCTCAACTTCCTTTGAAAGATATCTAAGGGAGAATCTCAATAGATCAAAGACCTTTTGATCAACCAATGAAGGAGGAGAAAATGCCTTAACTATATCTAAGAAATGAGAGGCCAATACCATCTTTTTATAGTCCGAATATATTCCAGAAAAATACTCTTTAAGCCTTCCAGAGCGTATAAAACATAGCTCACTTAAGTTCTTTATATCGTATTCAAGCTCTGATACATGAAAGGTGCAAAGGCAATTAACAAATCTCCTCTTACTCTTTTTTGCAGATTTTGCAATCCCATACTGGATTCCATCCTGTTTTGAAAAGAAATGGACTAAGAGATCGGCCTCTCCATAGCTCTGCGATCCAAATATTATACACTCACTCTTTGATAGCATTAAGAGGAGAGGTCAGTAGTCTATAGCTCCATACATCTTTTTAACCTTCTTCCTATCAGGCCTTCCATCGTCAAGAAGAGGTATCTCTTCCACAAATTCCACATATTGGGGTTTTTTGTATCTTGCAATTCTCTGTCCCACAAACTCAATTAATTCTTTCTCATTAAGTGTCTGTCCCGATCTTAGCTGGCATACCGCCTTTATCCCCTCTTTCCATTTTGGATCTGGCACTCCAAATACCACCACCCTCTCTATTGCGGGATGCTGAAGGATTACCTTTTCCACCTCCTCTGGATAGACATTTTCACCACCGGGCTTTATTAATTCCTTTTCCTCTTTCCTTCCTGCATAAAAGAGGAAGCCATCTTCATCAAATCTCCCCAGATCACCTGTATGATGCCATCCATCCCTAAAGGTATATTCGTTTTCCTGAGGAAGATTCCAATATCCTTTAAAGACCATTGGTCCTTTTACCACTATCTCTCCCACCTTACCCACAGGCACAGGACGATCATAGTCATCTACTAATCTGACCTCTGCAAAGGGGATTGCCTTACCTGCAGAGCCCGGTCTTTCATTATAAGGCCCAAATGTGGCCACACATGATGTCTCTGTCTGCCCATACATGCAATAGAATGTGCCGCCAGTAACTGACTGATATTTTTCAATGGTCTGAGGTGTATCAATCCCTGCCACTGCTCTAAGAGATGAGATATCTCTTCCGCTCTTTTCATGTTCCTCCAAGATGGATGCAAGAATAGGAGAGAATGTGAACATAAAGGTAACCCCTTTTTCTTCT
Organism: uncultured bacterium; assembly: GCA_965613025.1. GTDB lineage: Bacteria > Desulfobacterota > DSM-4660 > Desulfatiglandales > JALVMZ01 > CAYTXJ01. The sequence continues at coordinate 69,407 of CBFDUE010000005.1, read as the reverse complement.
ATAAGCTGAGTGGCCTTTTGGGCATCAAATTTACTCATACTCACATTCATGGCCCCTGCCATAAATGCCGACATAGCAAGGAATAGTCCACCTACATGAAAGAAGGGTAAGATAGATAAATGCACATCCTCTTTATTTATAGGGAAAAAATAATCAAATTGAAGACTAGCAAAGAGCACATTTCCATGACTCAACACTGCCCCCCTGGGTCTTCCTCCAACAGCAGCGGTGTGGATTATTACATAACTATCGTCTGTCTTAATATCTTCAGTATCCAAATCCCCCTGATTGTCCATGAGGGATTCAATGTCTGAAAAATTCCCTTTTCCTACTCTCAGATTAAAATATCTCTCTACAAATCCCAATTCGGCCCTTATCTCATCAATGGTTTTCTGATATTCATCATCTACAAAGAGGATCTTTGGCTCACAATCTTTGATATTAAAAGCAATCTCCTCCTTTGAAAGCCTCCAATTTATGGGAAGCACAATAGCACCTATTGCCGCTGCTGCTCCATAGAGAAGAAAATACTCAAAACAGTTTTTCCCAAGTATACTTATCCTATCCCCCTTTTTAATTCCAATATTTTGAAGCCCTTTTGCCAGACGGTCCACCTGCATCTTATAGTCCATAAAACTGATCTCTCTGTCCTCATCAACCTCATACCACGCAATCTTTTTACTATAATTAAATGCGTTTCTGGTTATCATATCATAGATGGTAAAATCATATAGTCCCATGATCTTTCTCCCTAAGGATAAGATTATCTAACCCCTCCTATAAAAGGAGGGGTTAGATCTTTTTTATCTTATAAACTGCTTATGGAAATTTTGCCTTAAATGGAACAATCTTTACCACTCCATCTGCCTTAAAGGTAGCCGCACCTTCATGCACCTTTACAGGGACAGAGTATTCAGGCACACCTTTCCACCATCTCTCAAGTGCCTGCCATACATTCATCTTCCTGGCCTTAAGTTTGAAGCCACCGGTTACCAATAGATTCAGAAGTGCTGATCTGACCGTTATCATGGTATTTATCCTTATATGATCAGTCTTTCCAGCAGGAATCCAATAGCTGTCCTGATTGCTCAGGGTTACCACATCAAAGTCATTATCAAAGTTAACGGTGAACTTAAATCCTTCAAGCAGTATGGGATAGGGATTGGGATTGTGGATGCTAAACAGAAATGTCATTGGAAGTGGAGCCCCTCTATTTCCAGGAGTTCCCTTAGTGGGCTTTACCTTCTTTGAAAAGTACCAGTATCCATCATACTGGGGAACCATAAATTCCTCTAATTTAATAGTTGGGGTCTTAAAATTTGAGGCAGTGGGTTTTACCTGAATCCCAGCACATGCTGCAAATGCAAAAAAGGCAATAATTACTACCAAGGCAATTAATCTCTTTTTCATTCCAAAACCTCCCTTTTTTATTCATAAAATGGTCTCTCCCCATCTTATGAATAAATAATTATTAGGTTAACCACCTCTTTCTTCTCTTATAGTGTTTTACATCTCTAAAGCTCTTTCTACCCCCCTTGTCAGTAAGGCCAAGATAGAAATCTTTAATATCCTCATTCTGCTTTAGCTTTTCAGAGGTATCATCCATCACTATTCTTCCGTTTTCCATCACATAGGCATAGGGAGCCACATTTAGAGCGAGCTTTGCATTCTGCTCCACCAGAAGTATTGAAATACCCTGTTCCCTGTTTAGCTGTGTGATGATATTAAAGATCTCATGTATAAGTTTAGGAGCCAGTCCCATTGAGGGTTCATCCAGAAGCACTAACTTTGGCTCTGTCATAAGAGCCCTTCCAACCACTGTCATCTGCTGCTCACCCCCACTTACGAATCCCGCTATCTCATTTCGCTTTTCCCTGAGCCTCGGGAAATAGTGATAGACAAGTTCAAGTCTCTCTTTAACCGTACCACTCTTTCTGAGATGGGCCCCTACCTTAAGATTCTCTTCCACAGTGAGGTGTTCAAATACCCTTCTTCCTTCAATTACCTGAACTATCCCTGCACGTGCTATATCTGCAGCGTTCTGATTATGTATATGCCTTCCTTCATATTCAATTGCACCATCTGTCACCTCACCATCTTCTGTTTTCAAAAGACCTGATACAGCCTTTAATGTGGTGCTTTTGCCCGCTCCATTTGCCCCCAGCAGTGCCACAATCCCTCCTCTGGGAACCTCAATGGATACCCCTTTTAGCACCAGTATCACCTCGTGATACCTTACCTCTATATTCTTTATCTTTAATATGGCATCTCTGTTATCCAAAGGCCTTACCTCCAAGCTGTTAAATTAATCTACCAGCCAAGCCATTCCTTTTCCCATTTATCAGGCCAACGCTTTTTAAGATCCACCCTCTCCACTGGCTGGAATTTGCCATTCTTCCATATCTGAATCAGGCATCCGGTTGTGGGTCTATGATCAGTAGAAGTAAAGGTGATAGGAGCTGCTCCAAGGCCAATATCAAAGTTTCTTAATGTCTCAAAGCCCTTTACCATGATTCCGTCACCAGAAAGATCTCCGGCCTTATCTGCTCTCTTAAGTGCCTCCCAAGTGATCAGAGCATCTCCCCAGGCCTGGACAGTTCTAATCAGCCTCTTCTCTAAGGGGATGCCAGGATTGTATCTCTTTGCACAGTTTACTACTATATCCATATTCTTATACTTTTGCCCAAAGAATGCACAGGGTGTGGCACCCATCACCCCTTCAGCAGCCTCTCCAGCAAGGCGGGGCAGATTTTCATCATATCCCCAATTATTTATAATCCAATCAGCTCCAAGTCCCAATGCATAGGCATCTCTTATAGTGGCTGCCACTGACATAGTGGTATTCCCATGCCAGCACAGATCTGGTTTAAACTTTTTGAGTGCCATTATCTGGCTTTTGGCATCCAGTGCAAAGAGGGATACGTCCTGGTCAGGGCCGATCTCAAATCCCAAGATCTTTGCCTGATCCTTGATTGCCTTTATAGGTGCGCTGCAATAGGGGGAGGCAAACATATATACACATGCAAACCTGGGCTTTCTCTTTCCATAATCAGGGTGTTTGGGCCAGATCTTATCAAACCAGGCAGTGATAGCTGCCCTTGCATTGGTGCTATAATCAGATGAGAAGAACAGATTGTAACGTGACTTCTTGGGATCGGTCAGGTGTGCTGAATATGATGCAGATACATAAGGGATCTTATCCTTATTTACTGTAGGTGATAATGCCTCTGTATCACCGGTTCCCCATCCCATAATCACTTTAACACCAAGCCTCTTTAGTAGCTTATATTTTGTGATAGCTTCAGGAATACGATAACCATAATCAAACCATATATATTTTATCTTCTTTCCATTAACTCCACCCTGCTCGTTTATCCATTTATAGGCCTCTTCCATGCCTATTGCATAGTCTTTACCCACATCACAGGTAGCACCTGTACAATCCATAATTCCACCTATCTTTATCTGCTTTGCAAGTAATGTGGAAGGAATGGAAAGGATAAAAGTTAAACCCAAAAGAACTATTAAAAGACTCTTTAGACCTTTCATATCTCTCCCCCCTTTAAAGATTTCATGTTAAACACTTTAAGTTAATACTCAAAAGATATCTTTTTCTGCTTCCATTTTCACCCCCCTTCTAAGAATAGATTTTTAATAAGAAAAGGGCCATAGATTAAAATAGTTCTTTATCTGCCACCATCTATAAGACAATCCATTGGGCTCATAAATCAAGAATGCACATATGGCAAGGCCAAAAGCCATATCCTTGATAAAGGAAAAATCAACGAGAAGCTTAGGATAGTATTCTGAAAGGGGAATTACTGCCCACTGCAATAGTTCCATTACCAGTACCATAAAGAGGGAGCCGAAAAATACCCCATGTATGGAACCAACCCCTCCAATCAGGATGACACCTACAAGCCAAAGAGACCAAAACCACGGAAAATGCTCCGGACTAAGGGCTGCTGTATTACTTACCCAGAATGCACCTGCAACCCCTCCCATAACCCCTGCAACAAAGAAGGCAAGCAGTTTATACCAGACAATATTTATCCCTAAGGTTTCAGCAGCGATGTCATTATCCCTTATGGCAACCCAGGCCCTTCCTACCTTAGAGCGCAATAGATTCGCCATCACAATGACCATCAATGTGCAGAGTATGGCAGCAAGATAATATATTTCCCTCTCGCTGTCTATGACTGCATGTCCTATCTTTATGGTGCCAGGAGGAAGGGAAAAGGCCTGTCCCCTTCCTCCTATCTGGCTTACATATTGAGTAAGAATGAAGTCAACAGTAATAAATTGGGCTGCCATGGTGGTTAAGATCAGATAAAATCCCTTTACCTTTGCAGATGGAAGGCCAAACAGCACACTCCAAAGCCCTGCCACAACTGCTGCAATCACAATACTTATGGGATATGCAAGCCCCCACTCTATTATAAAAGAGGGCCAGGGAACCCTCAATATAAGCATTACACTTGTATAAGCTCCCACTGCAATAAATGCTGCATGCCCAAGTGTAATAAGTCCTGTATAACCGATGAGAAGCTGTACTCCCATGGCACCCATAGCAGTATAGCCGACCATAGTGGCAACACCTATCCAGTATTCAGGCATAAGCCAGGGTATTCCAATAAATACCACAGCAAGTAAAAGAATCATTTTAAACTTTATGAATGTTGTCTGCCACCACCCCTGATCCTTTTCATAAGATTCGTGATACTGTCCACATGGCAACCAGACCTGTGACATCCATTTCCCCCCTTAAATTATGATTTTAAACCCTTTCAATCCTCTCCCATCCCCAAAGCCCATAAGGCTTAAAGAGCAGAAACACTGCCATAAATGCAAAGGGCATTATCTCCTTAACCCCACCAGGGAAGTATTTATCCAGATAGGTTCCAGACAGATTCTGAAGCACCCCTATTATTATTCCACCTACAATGGCTCCAGGAACAGAATTGAGCCCACCTAAGACCACTGCAGGGAGCACTAAGAGGCCCAAGTATCCTACTGATATGTTTATCCCATTAATATTTCCAAGAAGTGCTCCACCAACTCCTGCACTCATAAAGGCAATGGACCATGCAGCAGCATAAACAAAGCGGGCACTCACTCCTAAGGAGAGAGCAGCTGTTTCATCATCTGCCGTGGCCTGCATTGCTAAACCCCAACGGGTATATTTGAAGAAGGCCACAAAGACAATTAATAGGACAATAGCAAGGATAAATGACCATAGATACACAGGAGAGATCTTTAAAAAACCAATGGTTATGGGTTTTATGGAAAATATGGGAGGCTCAAATACACGTGTATCGGTTCCCCAGATAAATTCCACTAATCCCTTAAAGAAAAAGGAAAGCCCCACTGTAACCATGATGACCGCAAGTATGGGCTCTCCTATCAATTTATCCAAAAAAATCCTCTCTGTAAGTATTCCAAGCGCAATGCCGATAAGTAAGGTGAAAAGTACAGCCAAAATAAAAGGAAACCCCCACTCATAGAAAGTAAGGGTTACATATGCACCAATAAGTGTTAACTCGCCCATTGCCAGATTTAGCACTCCTGAACACTTATATATCAATACCCATCCCAGTGCCACAAGTGCATAGATTCCTCCCACCATAATTCCAGTTACTACTGTCATCAAAAATAGTTCCATAACCCTCCCCTTAATCCTCTAATTTTTCTACCCTTAAATCGGTCTTTATCCTCTGCTCTCTTCCATCTTCATAGGTGATGGTGATATCCAGATGCACATTATCGGTATCTCCATATAGGGCATCCACAATATCTTTATATCTCTTTTCCACAAATCTCCTTCTGAGTTTACTGGTTCGGGTAAGTTCATCATCATCTGCATCAAATACCTTAAAGAGATTTACAAACTTCCTTATCTTTGCCACATCAGGAAGATCCTTATTGGCCTCTTTTATCTGACTCTTTACCAGATCATATACCTCCCTTTTCTGTGATAACTCTGGATAACTGGTATAGTTTATCTTCTTTTCATCCGCCCATTTGCCCACAACAGAGTAATCAATGCATATTACCGCACACACATAGGGTCTTTTATCTCCAATTACCCATGCCTCTTGGATAAAAGGACTGAATTTAAGACGGGTCTCTAAGTACTGGGGAGAGAAGAGCCTTCCGTCACTAAGTGTCATAACATCCTTAGATCTATCAAATACCACTAAGTGTCCATCTTCATCAATAAAACCTTTGTCCCCAGAGTAGAGCCATCCATCCTTTAAGGTCTTTTTTGTGGCCTCTTCATTTTTATAATATCCCTGAAATACTGAAGGGCTCTTAGATATGATCTCTCCATCTTCGGTTATCCTGACTTCAGTGCCTGGAATGGGTCTTCCCACAGTATCAAATTTCACATCACCGTCTCTATGGACTATGGATATACCAGATATCTCTGTCTGTCCATATATCTGCTTTAAATTAACTCCAAGAGCATGGAAGAATCTAAAATGGTCCGGCCCCATTGCAGCACCTCCCGTATATGCATGACGGAGCCTTGACATACCCAGATGGTCCTTTAATTTCTTCTGAACCGTTATATAGGCAATCCAATTTAATACCTTCCAATACCAAGGAATGGGTTTCTTTTCAAACTTCATATCTGCAATCTTATATCCCACCTTGGTGGCAAACTCATAAAACTTTCTCTTGATCCAGGTAGAATCAATATACTTTACCTGAACCTGTCGTGTTAGGCCTTCATAGAGTCTTGGAGGGGCAAACATCACATGAGGCCCTATCTCCCTTATATTTTCTCTTGCAGTCTCTGGCTCTTCCGGGAAGTTCAGGGTATATCCAACCTGAAGTCCACATGATATGGACATCATCTGCTCGCCAATCCATGCAAAGGGAAGATAAGAGACGAAGTCATCAGTGTCATAGCAGGGATCTACTGCCATCAGATTCTTTCCCATATTAAGCATATTCCAATGACTAAGTAACGCTCCCTTAGGTAGGGCAGTGGTGCCAGATGTATAGAATAAAAGGCATATATCATCGCCATGCCCTTCTTGAATCATCTTTTCAAAGAGCTCAGGCTCTTTTTTGTCAAGCTCTCTTCCAAGCTCCTGGACCTTTTTTATGCTTATAAGAAATGGCTGGTGATAATTTCTCATCCCTTTAGGATCATCCCAGATGATGGTCTGGAGCTTAGGGCATTCGTCTTTTACCGCTAAGGCCTTGTCCACCTCCTCTTGGGTTTCACCTACAAAGAATTTGGCATCTGAATGATCTACTATATATTTCACCTCATCTATCATACAGTCCTGAAATATCCAGACCCCTATTCCTCCTGCACAAAGGGTTGCCATCTCTGCCCAAAGCCCTTCCGGTCTATTATCCCCCATCATCACCACCTTGTCTCCCTTCTGAAGCCCCAAGGAGACCATTCCAAGGCAGAGGTATTTTACATTTTCATAATAGTCTTTCCAGGTATAGGGGATCCAGATACCAAATTCCTTCTCCCTCATTGCCACCTTTTTATCCCAATACTTTTTACACCTTTTTAGAAATAACTTGGGTATTGTGAGATCTTTGCTGATCTCTATCTGTGATCCGTTGCTCATATACCTCTACCTCCTTGTGGCATAGAGATCTTCTTCACCCAGATATGCATTTATCACATCTGGATTCTTCTGTATCTCCTCAGGGGGGCCATCTGCAACAGGATATCCAAAATTTAGCACAAATACCCTATGGGATATATCCATAACAACTCCCATATCATGTTCTACTAATATACAGGTAACCTTCCATCTCTCCTCTTCGTTTATATCCAATATAAATCGGGCCATATCTTCCACTTCTTCAAGATTAAGGCCTGCAAGGGGTTCGTCCAGGATTAATAGTTCAGGCTGGAGTGCCAGGGCTCTGGCCAGCTCCACCCTCTTTTGCAACCCATAGGGAAGCATATGGACAGTTTTATGGCGAATGCTCTCTATCTCTAAAAGGTCTATTATCTCCTCCTCTATGAATTTACGGGTTTCAAGCTCTTCCTGTTTTGTCTTACCAATCCATATGGAACCACTAATAATTCCTGACCTTAGATGAATATGGCTTCCAAGACGGATATTATCCAGGACACTCATTCCTCCAAATAGCTCTATCTTTTGAAATGTCCTTGCAATCCCAAGTCTTGCTCGTTCATATGGCTTTAGATGATCTATCTTTTCCCCTTTATAATAGATATTGCCTCTTTGAGGCTTATAAAGCCCATTAATACAGTTCATCATAACGGTCTTTCCAGCACCATTAGGTCCGATTATGGAATGAATCTCCCCTTTCTTTATCTCTAAACTCACACCGCAAAGGGCTGCCACCTTACCGAAATACATGTGAATATCTTCCAGCTTAAGTATGGTCTCTCCCTCTTTAATCTCTTTTGTTTTAAGGTCCTGGGACATGGTAAATTGTGCCTCCTTAGGATTGTTTTTGTTTTTATCCTACTGATTATCTAATTGTCAATAAAATAATATAAAATTTTTAAATTCTCATAAATCTTATCTCAGGTAGAAATAACTTTTTGCACTGAGAGAGGAAATACTCATCAGTCATACCTGATATGAAGTCCCTTACAATCTCTTCGGGACTATTCTCACTCAGATAGCCCTCTGACATGTCCTTTAAGTATTCCTTAAATATATCTGAGTCCTCATTGCCCTCTTTTAGATCTTTTAGATATCTTTCAAAAAGCAGCTCAAACATAAGCCTTATCTTTTCCTGCTGACTCTTTACCTTTTTATTAGTATATATGTATCTGTAGTTGAAGGATTTAAGTTTTCTCAGGGCCTCTGCCACTTCCGTGCTAAACGATATGTAGGGCCTCTCCAGGCTATGTGCTACTATATCTTCAACCAATCTATACACAATGCTCCCATTGGTATTTCCCAGAACCTTAACACATTCCTTGGGCAGCTCCTCCCTTTTGATAATTCCCAACCTTATGGCATCTTCTACATCCCTTCCAATATAGCTTATGGTATCTGCCATCCTGACTACACATCCTTCCAAGGTCATGGGTATTGTATCCAGCTTAGGATCTTTTATCTTTTGAATCATCTCTCTATCAAATCTATTAAAATCCTTTTTTCTAAATGGATCCAGTCTCTGCATATGAATTTCACCATTATGAGAAAGTATCCCATCTAAGACCTGTAAAGTAAGATTCCATCCCCTTCCTTTTCTTTCAATCTTCTCTAAGAATCTGACTCCTTGGACATTGTGTAAAAACGGGCCTATACCATATTGAATAGAGATATCAGATAGAAATTTCTCTCCATCATGGCCAAAGGGTGCATGGCCTATATCATGCCCTAAAGATATTGCTTCAATAAGGTCTTCATTAAGCCTTAAAAGCCTTCCTATGGTGCGGGCAATTTTGGAGACTAATTGCACATGTAAGACCCTATGGGTTATGTGATCATTCTTTATAAGATAAAATACCTGAGTCTTATCAATATAACGGGAGTATGCTAAGGAATGGAGGATTCTGTCTGTATCAATTGAAAAGTTCTGCCTGTGGCCCTCTTCCAGTTCCTTTTCCTTTCTCCTTCTTATAGCCTGTCTGCTGAAAGTGGCCCAGGGAGACAGTCTATGTTCCTCTTCCCTGTTTAATTCATCCCGAAGAGCCTTTAGCCTTCCTTGAGAGCTTTGCATAACCCCTTTTTACACTGCGACCCCTGTCATTGCGAGCGAACGAAGTGAGCGTGGCAATCTTATAATCATAGGCTGATGGATGAGATTGCTTCGTCGCTAATGCTCCTCGCAATGACGGTGTAATGGGTCATTGCGAAGCTCTGAAGGAGCTGAAGCAATCTCATCCCCCTTCTACCCCCCGAACCCCGAACCATTCTCAGATTGCTTCGCAATGACAAATTCCATTTACAGCTTCTTTCTGAGAGCTTTGAAAAATTCAAAGCTCTCTCTTTTATGGAGATCCATTGAAATTTCCTATTATTATTTTAATCTTACATTTTATATGATAACTTTTCAATCTAATTTTCACCAAAGAGTTCAAATTAGACACTGTAAAAAATTTCCCTTGATATAGTCATTTTTTGATATTATAGAAGTAGATTTTATATTATATCTAAACAGTTGAGAGGAGGAGTATATGCCACTTAGTATTACCATGAAGGATCTACTTGAGGCAGGTGTTCATTTTGGGCATCAGACAAGGCGTTGGAATCCCAAGATGAAGCCATACATATTTGGTTCTCGTAATGGTATCCATATAATAGATCTTCAACAGACAATTAAGCTGCTTGCAGTTGCATATGACTTTATTTTAAAGACAGTGGCAGATGGATATTCGGTATTGTTTGTGGGAACTAAGAATCAGGCAAAAGATGCCATTGTAGAGGAAAGCGAACGCTGTGGCATGTTTTATGTAGCAAACCGATGGTTGGGAGGCACACTCACCAATTTTGAGACCATAAGAAAGAGCATTACTACTCTGAAAGAGCTTGAAAATATGAAAAAGGATGGCTCTATAAACAGATATTCTAAAAAAGAGATAATGAAGTTTGAAAAGAAGCTTAACAAGCTTCAGAAAAACCTTGGTGGAATAAGAGACATGGATGAACTTCCAGGTGCTGTATTTATAGTGGATCCAAACAAAGAATATATAGCAGTGAGAGAGGCAAGGAAGCTTGAAATCCCTATTGTTGCTATAGCAGATACCAATTGCGATCCGGATCTTATTGATTATATCATCCCTGGAAATGATGACGCAATAAGGGCAATAAGGCTGATCTGTTCAAAGATTGCTGATGCCTGTATTGAAGGCCATAGTATAGCAGAGGAGAGATTAAGAGCAGAAGAGGAAAAAGAGGTAATAACTGCTGAAAAGGTCTCTGAAGAGGAAAGAGCCGAAGAAGAGGAGAGAGGGCCAGAGGTAATAGTTATCTCCAAGAGATCTGAAAGTAAGGTCTCGCAAGATTCTATAAAGGAGGGATAAGATTGGATATTTCTACAGGACTTATTAAGCAATTAAGGGAAAAGACAGGTGTGGGAATTATGGACTGCAAAAAGGCCTTAAAAGAGACTGGTGGTGATTTAGATAAGGCCGTGGAGCTTTTAAGGAGAAAGGGAATTGCAACTGCTCAAAAGAGGGGACATAGGGTTGCTTCTGAAGGTCAGATCCAATCCTATGTGCATGCAGGTGGGAAGATCGGGGTGCTGGTGGAAGTAAACTGTGAAACAGATTTTACAGGCAAGACCCCTGAATTTACCCAGTTTACAAAGGATATTGCCATGCAGATAGCCGCCACCAATCCCCTTTCCATTGACATAGAGACCCTTCCTGAGGAGGTGGTTTTAAAGGAAAAGGAGATATATATGGCTCAGGCAAGGGCATCCGGTAAACCCGAACATATTATTGAAAAGATTGTAGAGGGCAGGATGAAAAAGTTCTATCAAGAGGTGTGTCTGCTTGAGCAGCCATTTATTAAAGATCCTGATATCACTGTAAGGGATCTATTAAATGAATTGATGGCAAAGACAGGAGAAAAGATCGTAATTAAACGATTTACTCGTTATCAATTAGGTGAAGAAGCCTAAAAATCCAATTAAGAACTTGTAGATATGGCAGACAGGCCAATATACAGGAATGTATTGATTAAGATAAGTGGTGAGGTATTAAGTGGAGATTCCTCTTATGGTATTGATCCGGCTGTATTGCAGAGAATATCAGAAGAGATATATGAGATAAACAGGATGGGTGTTAAAGTGGGAGTGGTAATTGGCGGGGGGAATATATTTAGGGGATCTGAAAGGGAAAGGTATGGTATTGAAGAGGTAGTTGCCGATCAGATGGGAATGCTTGCCACCATCATTAATGCATTGGCCCTTTGTGAAGGGATTTCAAGGCTGGGGGCGGATTGCATAGTTATGAGTCCTGTGGGTATCAGTGGTATATGCGAAGACTATTCTGCAAGGAATGCCATTGAATATCTAAACAAAGGAAAGGTGCTTATCTTTGCAGGTGGGACAGGAAGCCCATTTTTTAGCACTGATACTGCTGCAGCCCTTAGAGCCAGAGAGATAAAGGCAGAGGTATTGCTTAAGGGAACAAAAGTTGAAGGGGTATATGATTCTGATCCTGAAAAGATCTCTGACTCCAAGATGTATGGCCAAATAGGCTTCAGGGAAGTCATTGAAAAGGAATTAAAGGTTATGGATCTTACAGCAGTGATCCTTGCAAAGGCAGGCAATCTTCCTATAATAGTATTTAACATAAAAGAGAAGGGAAATCTAAAAAAGGTAATACTTGGAATGGATATAGGAACCACTATAAGGAGCGAGGTTTAGCCATGAGAGATGAGATAATAGCTGATATGAAGGGCAGGATGGATAAGACCATATCCAATCTCAAAAAGGAATTTATGAAGCTTAGAACAGGGAGAGCAACGCCCGCACTCCTTGAAGGAATAAAGGTGGAATGTTATGGGACAACCATGCCCTTAGAGCAGGTGGCATCCATAAGTGTTCCTGAGAGCAGACTCTTGGTTGTAAAGCCATGGGATAAGAACATATTGGCAGATATTGAAAAGGCGATTTTAAAGTCTGATCTTGGCCTTACCCCCCAAAATGACGGGAGATTGATAAGAATTGCCATTCCTGCGCTCAGCGAAGAGAGAAGAAAGGAGCTTGCAAAGGTTGCGAAGAAGATGGCCGAGGAAAGCAAGATTGCCATAAGAAATATAAGAAGGGATACCAATGACTTCTTTAAAGATCTTAAGAAAAATAAAGAGATCTCAGAAGACGATATGTACAGGGCATTGGATGAGGTTCAGAAGGTTACGGATGAATATATAGAGAAGGTGGAAGATGCATTGGATGAAAAGGTAAAGGAGATTATGGAATTTTAAATGGGGAGAGATCAAAATATAGATCCTTCAAAGTTGCCCCACCATGTGGCAATTATAATGGATGGAAATGGAAGATGGGCAAAAAGGCAGGGTCTTGATAGAATCCAGGGGCATAAAAAAGGTGCGGAATCAGTAAAAGAGGTGGTCAGGACAGCCAGAGAGATAGGTATTGAATATCTGACCCTATATGCCTTTTCAGAAGAGAACTGGAAGAGGCCCAGATATGAGATTGAGGCATTAATGATGCTTTTAAAAAGGTATCTTAAAAGTGAGCTTCAAGAGATGTTAGAAAATGGGATCAGATTTAATACCATTGGAAATATCCATAGGCTTCCTCAAGATGTTCAGAAGCTTTTAAAGGAGACAAAGGAAAGAACAAGCAAAAATAGCGATATGGTCCTCACCCTTGCCCTCAGCTATGGAGGAAGACAGGAGATATGTGAGGCCATGCGTAATATTGCAAAGAGGGTGGCAGCAGGTGATATAGACCCATCTGACATAGATGTAGAGGTTATTTCAGGCTTTCTATATACAGCTTCATTACCCGATCCAGATCTATTGATCAGGACAAGTGGTGAGATGAGAGTTAGCAATTTTCTGCTATGGCAGATAGCCTACACCGAACTTTATATTACCCCTATTATGTGGCCCGATTTTAAAAAAGAACAATTTATCGAGGCCATTTTAGAGTATCAGAGGAGAGAGAGGAGATTTGGAGGAATTTAAGATATCTTAAAAGAGTCAATGCACCTTAAGCGATGGATAACAGCCATTCTACTTATTCCTGTCCTTGTCTATATGATAGGATTTGCTCCTCAGTGGTTTCTATCCCTTTTTTTAGCTTTAGTAAGTTTACTTGGGATCAGGGAATTCAATAGAATAACAGATATAAAAAGCACATTCTTTTTATGGTCTTTTAATGTCTCTCTGACATTGACTCTCTTTTTAGTTGTATTAATAAGGGAGATGATACTGTTTCCCGTTATAGTTGCCATATCCATTATGATTCCCTTTCTGTCCTGTGTATTTTATGGCTCTAAACCCACTTCAGAAGATATTAAGATATCGGCACTTATAATTTTTGCACCCCTTTACCTAATAATACCCCTTTCGCTTATCTTACTTATCCGTCTATATCCTAAAGGGTATTTATGGATATTCTTCTTTTTACTTGTAGTATTTTCAACCGATATAGGGGCCTTTTATGGTGGATACTTCTTCGGAAGACATCCTTTTTTCCCAAAGATAAGTCCAAAAAAGACATGGGAAGGCGCTATAGGAGGAATTATACTTGCACTCTTGACCTCCTTTTATTTTCTCAGGATCTTTAAGCTATATCCTTTTAATATTTATGCATTCATTATGATATTATCTGTTTCCATAAGTGCACAACTGGGAGACCTGATGGAATCTGCTATCAAAAGGGCCTTTGGGATAAAGGATTCAGGAAGTATTCTGCCTGGGCATGGTGGCATACTGGATAGGATTGATGGTGTGTTGTTTTCATCCCCTGTTTTTTATATATTTTTCTATTTAGTTACCCTGAGGAGATTGTGATGAGATTTAAATATGACAGAGATCGGATACTGGTTACTGGAGGAGCGGGATTTATTGGATCCCATCTGTGTGAGAGGCTCTTAAAAGACAGTGCCTATGTGATATGTCTTGACAACTACTTTACAGGTCAGAAGAGAAATGTCTTCCACCTCATGGATAATCCCTATTTTGAACTCATAAGGCATGATCTTGTAAACCCCATATTCTTAGAGGTGGATCAGATCTATAACCTTGCCTGCCCTGCCTCCCCTGTGCACTATCAATATAATCCCGTTAAGACCATAAAGACCAATATTATGGGATCCATAAATATGCTCGGTCTTGCAAAGAGGGTAAAGGCAAAGATATTGCAAGCCTCAACCAGTGAAGTGTATGGTGACCCTTTAGAACACCCACAGAAAGAGAGCTATTGGGGAAATGTAAATCCCATAGGCGCCCGTTCCTGTTATGATGAAGGAAAGAGATGTGCAGAGACCCTCTTTTTTGATTATCATCGGCAAAACAGTGTCCGTATAAAGGTAGTAAGGATATTCAATACCTATGGTCCCAGAATGCATCCCAATGATGGCAGGGTGGTAAGTAATTTTATCATGCAGGCCCTTCAAAATGCACCCATCACCATTTATGGAGATGGAACTCAGACCAGGTCATTCTGCTATGTAGATGATATTGTGGAGGGCATGATCAGGATGATGAACACCCCTGATAAGATAACAGGCCCTGTTAATCTGGGTAATCCTCAAGAGACCAGGATAATTGATATTGCCAAGTTAATAATTGAGATAACCGGGAGTAAGTCCAAGATAGAATTTCATCCTCTCCCCAAGGATGATCCAAAGAGGAGAAGGCCTGATATAGGACTTGCTAAAAAGATATTGAATTGGTCCCCTAAGATCCCACTAAAGGAGGGTCTAAAAAGGACAATTGACTATTTTAAGGGGCTATTAAAGGAGTAATGAAGAATATCCTCATATTAGGTTCAACCGGGTCCATTGGAAGGGATTCCATAAAAGTAATTAAGGGAAATCCCGAAAGATACAGGGTTGTGGCACTCAGTGCAAATAGGAATGTTAAGCTGCTGAGTGAGCAGATTAGATCTCTTAGGCCAAGATATGCATGTATTATAGATACAGATAGGGTTCAAGAGCTAAAAGATGCAATATCAGATATTCCAGGTATAGAGATTCTATCTGGAGTTGAAGGGCTTATTAATATGGTAAGTGCTGAAGAGGTGGATCTGGTAATATCTGCCATAAGCGGCTCCGCTGGTCTTATTCCCACATATCATGCCGTTTTAAATGGAAAGGATATAGCCCTTGCAAATAAAGAGACCCTGGTTATGGCAGGCCATATTGTGATGAGACTGGCAAAAGAAAATGGTGTTTCTATCATCCCGATTGACAGCGAACATAGTGCCATATTTCAGGCACTTTCTGGTCATAGTAGGGAAGATGTCAAAAAGATTATTCTTACTGCCTCAGGGGGGCCGTTTAGGGATATGGATATTGATGAGATGAAGAGGGTGAGTCCTGAACAGGCCCTTCAACATCCCAACTGGAAGATGGGACCAAAGATAACCATAGACTCTTCTACCCTTATGAACAAGGGTCTTGAAATTATTGAGGCAAGACACCTTTTTGGATTTAAAGGCGATCAGATTGAAGTGATAATACACCCAGAGAGTATCATACACTCTATGGTGGAGTATCTGGATGGATCCATAATTGCCCAGATGGGCATTCCCAATATGATGATCCCTATCTCTTATGCCCTCTCCTATCCACGTCATCTAAGACTTGATCTACCCACCCTCAGATTTGAGCAATTAAAGAGTCTTACATTTGAGATGCCAGATTATAAAAAATTTAGATGCCTAAGACTTGCTATGGACGCATTGGAGATGGGGGCCAGTATGTGTGTGGTCTTGAATGGAGCAAATGAGATTGCAGTTGAAAGTTTCCTAAGTTATAAGATAGGCTTCTTAGAGATTCCATATGTTATAGAGGCGGTTATGTCAGAACATACGGTTAAAGAGATCAATACCATTGATGATGTAATAGAGCTGGATAGATGGGCAAAACATAAGGCAAGTGAAGTTATTTATAGACTGAGGAGAGAGCTTTGAAAAATTCAAAGCTCTCAGAAAAAACTATAATTAGGGTTATTTTAAGTTAATTTTTGGGGGTCTGGGGGTGTAACCCCCAGTGTAAAAAGGGGTTATGCAAAGCTCTCTATAGACTTAGGAGAAGATAGTAATGAGCTTCTTTTTATATTATTTTCTTCCTTTTATATTAGTTATTGGAATACTCATATTCTTTCACGAATTGGGACATTTCCTTATGGCAAAACTATTTAATGTAAAGGTGGAAAAGTTCTCCTTAGGATTTGGATACAAAATTTTTGGAAAGAGGTTTGGAGAGACAGAATATCTGATATCCACTATTCCCTTGGGGGGCTATGTAAAGCTTCTGGGTGAAGAGATAGAGGAGATGGAAGATGTGCCTCAATATGAGATTCACAGGGCGTTTTATAGTCAGCACGTCTTAAAGAGGATTATTATAGTCCTTGCAGGCCCAATCTTTAATATACTCCTGGGATATATCATATTCTATCTCTCTTTTTGCCTTTCTGGTCTAAATATAATGCTTCCAGAGGTAGGAAAGGTAAGGGAGGGATCTCCCGCATTTCGTGCAGGGCTTAAGGAGGGGGATCTCATCCTTGAGATAGACGGTATACCTATTAAGAGCTGGGAAGAGCTTAAAGAAATAGTAAAGAGAAAGGGGCAGGTAGAGTTAAGTATAAAGGTTAAAAGAGAAGGAGAGATACTTAATTTTAAAGTCACTCCTGAACTATCCAGGTCTAAGAACATATTTGGTGAGGAAATTAAGACGCCCCTTATAGGAATTGTGGCCTCAGGAAGATATAAGAGCATTGATGTTGGCCCAATTGAGGCAATTAAATTGGCATTTCTGAAGGTGGGTGATCTTATATATCTTACTTTTTTAATTTTGATTAAGATATTTGAGGGAGTGGTATCCATAAAGACCTTGGGGGGCCCTATACTTATTGGACAGATGACAGGACAGCTTGCACAGAAGAGCTTTTCATATATCTTTCCCTTTATGGCAGTAATCAGTGTAAATCTTGCTATTCTGAATCTTCTTCCAATCCCTGTCTTAGATGGGGGACTGCTCATGTTCTTTATCATTGAACTTGTGCTTGGAAGACCCATTGGTATTAAAAAGAGGGAGTTCGCTCAAAAGGTGGGTATGGTGATCTTGGGGCTTTTGATTGTAATTGTTACCATCAATGATCTTTCCAGAGTGGGGATTTTCAAGATAGATGCCATAAAGAAAGTAATCCAGTATTTTAGAGGGCCATCTCCGTGATCCTTTCCCTAAACACTGCTACTAACAGATGGGGGCTTGCCCTGATAGATGATAACAGGAGAGTTCAGGCTGAGATATTCCTCAGTTCAAAAAAGGGCAATTTTAGATTTCTAATGCCCTATTTAAGTGAGTTATTGGATAGGATGGGAATAGATCTTGATGATATTAAATGTATTAGTGTTGCAATTGGACCAGGGAATTTTACGGGTCTTAGGGTGGGGCTTGCGGCTGCAAAAGGCATCTCTTTCTGCTTAGGGATTCCTGTGCTGGGAGTAAATACCTTAGATGCAATAGCATTTCAATCAACCCTTTATGAGGGAATGGTATTGGCCATATTAGAGGCAAGAAGGGATGACATATTTATTAGTATGTATAAGATAGTGGATTACAATATATCCTTTCAATTAATGCCTGTAAGATGTATTCACCTTTTGGAGCTAAGGGAGATTCTTAAAAGAGATATGTGGGTTATAGGAAACAGTTATGAAAGATACCATGAGTATCTTTCTTCACTTAGCCACCTGGGATTTCGTCTAATACCTTCCCGTTTATGGGGGCTTAGGGCATCCTCTGTGGGACTTTGTGGTATAAAAAGATATAAAACTAAAGAATTTGGTAATATCAAAGATATGGTTCCATTCTATATAAATCCTCCGGATATAAGAAAGAATCCCTATCCATTAATTGAAGATTCCCAAAGATTGACAAATGAATGAATTTATGAATAAGGAAAAGGCATGAGATTCCCCTTTGTAAAGGATTCTATACCATTTATATGTGTAACATCTATATCTTTTATCTTCTTTGCTTTAGCAGGTTTTACTATATTAAGCCTAATTTCAGTTCTACTACTACTTTTTTTTATGCTCTTTTTCAGGGATCCTGAAAGGGCTATCCCCCATTTAAAAGATGCTATTATTGCACCTGCAGATGGCAAGATCATCTCCATAGAGAGGGGTAAGGATATTAAAGGGGATGCATTCCAGAAGATCAGTATATTCATGTCTATATGGGATGTTCATGTAAACAGGATTCCCTTTGGAGGGAAGGTAAAGGATATAGTATATAGACCAGGAAGATTCTTTATGGCTTACAGGGATGAGGCATCTGAAAATAATGAACAAAATATAGTTGACATAGAGACCCATAATGGCCATAGGATAAGGGTAGTTCAGGTTGCAGGAATCTTTGCAAGAAGGATTGTGTGCTGGCTTAAGAGGGGGCAGTTGGTTAGGGCAGGCCAGAGGTTAGGGGTTATAAGATTTGGCTCAAGGGTTGATCTCTTTTTGCCAGAACATTCAGAGATAATAAGGCAGGTGGGGGAGAAGGTTAAGGCAGGAAGAGATATAATAGGATATCTTAGATGAGAAGAAAGAGACGAATCAGGGTAAAGAGATGGTCAGAGGGAATCAAGATACCCTTGCTTCCCAATATACTGACCTCTGCAAGCCTGTTTGGAGGCTTTTATTCCATCATATGTTCAATGAGTGGAAAGTTTGAAGCGGCATCCATTGCCATCATACTTTCAGGAATTCTGGATGCTATTGATGGAAGGGTAGCAAGGCTGACCAATAAGACCTCACATTTTGGCCTTGAATACGATTCTTTATCTGATCTTGTGGCCTTTGGAGTTGCTCCTGCCATACTCATCTTTAAATACTCTCTACAGCCTTTTGGGAGGCTCGGCTGGATTGTCACATTTATCTATCTGATATGTGGAGCATTAAGACTTGCCAGGTTTAATGTAGAGGTAAGGAGCTTTAAGTCAAAGGAATTCAATGGCCTACCCATACCAATTGCTGCCACCTTTTTCTGTTCGATGGTGCTCTTTTCCAATGGGACAGGTCTGAGGCTTGAAGAGAGGCCCTTATTGATCTTTTTCTTAGCGCTTTCCATGTCATATCTTATGGTAAGTAATGTAAAATATCAGAGCTTCAAAGAGATTAATATAAGGAAAGCAGGGGCATTTCATGTCTTTCTCTATATTATCCTGTTCCTTATTCTGATAGCGTATAGACCCAGGATAATGATATTTTCCATAGTGTTTCTTTATGTATTATCAGGCCCTTTTAGTCTTCTTATATTGAAGCGAAGAAGGGTATCGGATGAGAAAGGGGGAATGGATACAGAGCCCCAGACTCCAACCAATCCATGAGGATTACAGGAGGTAAAATAAAGGGAAGAAGGCTGAGTTCGTTTAAGGGAACAGGTATAAGACCCACCTCTCAGAAGATAAGAGAGGCCATATTTAATATTATAGGTAATGAACTATCTGGCTTAAGCGTTTTGGATCTATTTGCAGGAACTGGTATTATGGGAATTGAGGCATTGAGTAGGGGGGCCTCTTTTGCTCTATTTATAGACTATTCACCTAAGTCCCTGAGGCTTATAAGAGAAAATCTTAGAATATGTGGTCTTTCAGATAAGGCAATGATAATAGGAAAGGACCTTAGAAAAGGTCTTCCTAAGATACCCTTAAAGATAGAGGGATTTAATCTCATTTTTATTGACCCACCGTATGAAAAAGGATTAATATCACCACTGTTAAAGAGACTTGCCATGGAACAGCCTTTTAAAATCCCATGTGATATAGTGATTGAAAGTAAAAAGACAGAGTCTATACCCCTATTGATTCCCAATTTTTACATATCTGCGGTTAAGATATATGGAGATATAAAGATATCTATTCTTTCTTGTGGAGAAGGATAATGTGTGAAAAATTAGCCATATATCCAGGCACATTTGACCCCATCACTAATGGCCATCTTAGTGTTATTAAAAGGGCACTAAAGATATTTGACAGAGTAATTGTTGCTATCTTAAAGAATCCACAAAAGCAGCCCCTCTTTACCTTGGAAGAGAGGATATATATGATTAAAGAAGCGGTAAAGGGGCTTAAAAATGTGGAGGTGGATCACTTTGATGGTCTTTTAGTAGATTATGTGGCAAGCAAAAAGACTAATATAATTGTAAAAGGTCTTAGGGCTATGTCTGATTTTGAATATGAATTTCAGATGGCACTGATGAACAGAAAGCTGAACCGAGAGATACAGTCTGTGTTCCTTATGACAGACTATAAGTGGTTCTATATAAGTTCCACAATTGTAAAGGAGGCCGCAAGGTTTGGTGGAGATGTCAGCGGACTGGTTCCATCGGTAGTTCATGAGATGTTAAAGAAAAGATTTAATACATAATGAGAGCTTTGAATTTTTCAAAGCTCTCAGAAAAGACTGTAATTATGGGTTATTTTAAGTTAATTTTTGGGGGTCTGGTCTCCGACCCGGAGAGGTCTCCGACCCGGAGGGAGGTGTAACCCCCAGTGTAAGAAGGGGTTATGCAAAGCTCTCATAATAGGATAGATCTTTTATTTAAAATGGATTAATCTAATAGAGATGCCACCGTAGCTCAGCTGGTAGAGCGCCTCACTCGTAATGAGGATGTCCACGGTTCGAATCCGTGCGGTGGCTCTTATTTTCTGTATAAGACCATGAAACTTCTTCTTATAGATATAGGTGCTGGAACAATGGATATCCTCTGGTATGATCTAAAAGAGAATATCCACTATAAAATTGTATCTCCTTCACCTGTGCTTACCATTTCAGATAAGATCAAAAATTCCCAAAAAGATCTCCTTATAACTGGAGTGGAGATGGGAGGGGGAGCAGTAACACACGCTCTCATTGAAAAGGTAAGGCAAGGAAGGGAGATTATTATATCTAAGAGTGCATCAAAGACAGTTCATCATGATCCAGATCGGGTTAAAGGCAGGGGATTGATAGTAATTGATGATAGTAAGGCAGAGGATCTTATTGGATCTCAAAGATATCAGCATATTGAATTTAAAGACATTGATCATGAAGGTATAAAGGCCCTTCTTAGATATATGGGAATCCCCCTTCCACCTGAAATTGTGGGTATCTGTGCCCAGGATCACGGTATCCCCAAGGATGGCATGTCTCATCTTGAATTTAGAAACCATGTATTTAAAAGGGCACTTTCAGACTCCCCATATCCACACTCTCTACTATATGAGCGTTCAGAGATCCCTCCCTTTTTAAGCAGGCTTAAGAGCATATCTTTGTGTGCAGAGCACTTTGGGGCAGAGGAGATATATGTAATGGATAGCGGCATGGCAGCCATTATGGGAGCCTGTGTGGACCCTGAAGCTTACATAAAGAGAAGGAGGCTCATAATGGATGTGGCAACCTCACATACCCTGTGTGCCACATTGGATGGGGATGAGCTTATGGGATTTTTTGAGTATCACACAGTGGATATAACTACAGCCAAGATAGAGACATTAGTTCATAGACTCTTAGACGGTACCCTCTCTCATAGGGAGGTATTATCAGAAGGGGGGCATGGTGCATGGGTAAGGAAGGGCATTGGGATTGATAATCCGGAGATCATGTTATTAACAGGGCCAAAAAGACAGATCTTAAAAGAGAGTTCCCTTAGCTTTAAATATGGAGCCCCCCTTGGGGATAACATGATGACAGGCACAGTGGGATTATTAGAGTCCATCAGAAGAAAAAAGGGGCTTGATCCCATACCTCTTATATGAATATGATGGGTAGCGATCAAAGGGAGGATTTGGGTTATGGAAGATATGATAGAGTATTTTGAATGTGACAAATGCAAGGGTAGGGACTTTAAAAGGATTTACAACTTTTCCATGAGATTTAGAAGGGTAAACTTTTCTGATAACTTGGTCTATGACAAGATAGTAGAAGAGATATATCAGTGCACCAATTGTCTTAAGAGATTCAGCGCAAAGGATATTGAACAGGGGCTTCAGAAGATAAAGCAAAGAAGAAAGGGTCTTAGCAAGGGAGAATAGGGATGCGATATAAGAAACGGTATATGGGTGCAGTGGCAGGCTATCTTGTGGGCAGGATCTTTATCTGCAAATCGTTGAAAATCGGAAAGGTTCACCGTCTATTCGTCTCAGGTTCGGACCGCACATGCGAGAAATGGTAGCGGGTATGATCTTATTGAAGAAGGATGAAAACATCAGAGGGCATGTGTTCTTAAGCTTCCTGGCCCTGGTGTTGAGAAAGGAGCTGGAAAGCCCCCTTGAAAGATACGGATACTGCATATCACTAAATTATTTTTTTGAAACTATCCAAGATCAGCCAAGATCAGCATGATTGTAGATATTGACAGGAATCTTGCCCTTCGTGCTGCTGAGTCTGCTAAGGCAAACCTTGGCCTATAGCAAGAATTCCTCTATAATATTCTTTTTTCTACTCCCTTATGTCTTTTATTGAAAAAGACATGTCCATTAGATCGAGGGCAACAAAATATGGAGCAAATACCGGTCCTCTTTTAACATATTCCATACCTCTTAAAAGCCATATGAGAACTTCTGAAGCAAGTAAAACATTTGAACACAACGCACCTATACTTGTCGTAGCAGATATATTGTTATTAAATGCCTTTTCAATACGTTTTATGGTTTCACTATTAAAACATCTGCTAATCTTATGGGGTAAAAGACCAAATGGTATATCTTTTGACTTTTCAAAGGCCAATTGCCAGAATTCATCTGGCATCATCTCATCTGGATGGTAATTTATCATCAATGCCCCAAAACCTATTACTGCACATGTAAATAGGGGGATATGGAACTTTTTTAAAAACTTTGGGGTCATCTTTTTGACATCTTCTCCTTTTTCATAATCAATTACTCCCACATAAACATCGCTTCCTTCAAGAAATCTTTCCAGATTTTCAACACTTATCCCTTCCGGAAAAAGCTCAAGTTCCAAATCTGGATTAATGGATTTGGCAAGTTCAACATAAACATCCAACTTCGGGCGTCCAAGGGTAAAGCCAAATGCAGCCATCTGTCTATTCATATCTGGAGCATCAAAAATTCCATTCTCAGCGAGCCTGAACCTCCTCACCCCTGCTCTAACAAGCGCAAGGAATGTCCCTCCACCAACACCTCCTAAGCCAGATATTGATATACTCGCCTTTGAAATGACTGAAAGACCCCTCTCTCCCAATATAGGCAAGGTTCTATTAAATAGAGGCTCTTCTTTTTTCATAACTTAACCTCATAAATCAATTTTTCTATTCTCACACAATTAAAGTCTATACATTTTTCAAAATCTTTGAAAGAGACTCAACAAATGCCTCCATAGCCTCCATCTTATGGATGGTGACCCTTATCCAGTTAGGGAATCTAAAGCCTGTCATTGTGCGAACCATAACCCCTTGGGTCATTAGTCTTCTGTAGGCAAGGTTATCATTTATGGGAAGTTTTACCATAATAAAATTACCTTCACCTGAAACTGTGGTAAGACCAAGATTTTTGAGCTCTCTTTTAAGAAATTCTTTTCCCTCTTTAACCATCTCTCTTGTCTTAAAGATATGCTCCTCCTCATCATCAAGGCAGGCAACTGCCGCTAACTGTGCAAGTGCATTTACTGAATAGACAACACATGTCTTTCGAATTATGTTTACCACATCTAAGGAACCCACCAGATAACCTATTCTTAGCCCTGCAAGGGCATACATCTTAGAAAATGTCCTAAATATTACAAGATTAGGATATTCAGAAATAAGGTATATACCATTGGGATAGTCCTCTTTCTCTACAAATTCAAAATAGGCCTCATCAATAACCACGATCTGATTTCCACCTATCCTGTCTAAAAATCTCCTAAGCTTTACCTCATCCCAGTATTTGCCAGTTGGATTATTGGGATTACAGATAAAGATTATCTTGGTCCTATCATCAATCTCTTGAAGCATCCCTTCATCATCAAATCCAAAATCTTTTAATGGCACCAACTTGGCCTTAAAGCCAGAAAATTCAGCCACCCACTCATATACTGCAAAAGTCTTATCAGCAGTGATGATATTATCTCCTTCCTGACAAAATGCCTTAATCACAAAGGTAATGACCTCATTTGCCCCATTTCCGACCAAAATCTGATCTGGATGAAGGCCAAATTTTTCTGCAAGCCTATAACGCAGATGATATGCATCACCACTTGGATAGATAGATGCCTTAGGAGGAGGAAACTCTTTTATCACCTTTTGTGCAGAGGGAGGTGGGCCTAATGGATTTTCATTGTTATTGAGTCTAAAGAGGCGAGAGCAGCCATACAATTTCATGAGCACATCATCTGGTTTGCTGGGGATATATGCCTCAAAGCGTTTTACATGAGATGGGACAAGCCTATCAAGCTGAGGGAAAATCATGACCCCCTATTACCCCACTGAAATACCAAGATATCTGAATCCCCCGCATAGGGTAAGATTAGTTTGGGAGAAAAATTACTTTTTAAAAGGCCTTCAGTAAAGCTGACCTGCCAGGGGTGCGCAAGATCCATTTCAAAAAACACGGATCTGATGGACTCCCTCTGAAAGAGATTAATATGATTTCTTATATTATCCATTGAATCTTTCCCTGAACGTATGGGTCTTAAGATCACCATATTTAAAGACCTATCAAAATCCGTTGATAGGACAGAATATCTTTCTTTTTCTTCACCCAAATCTCTTACAATCCTTATCTCTCTTGGAAGAACCAAACGACCATATTCCGATCTTAAAAACTTTTCAATAGCCGGATCTATCCAGACATAAGAACCTGTATCTTCTTGCATCTGGCGAAAGTATGTGGGAAGAGACACAATAGAGTTATCATCTTTAACTATATCCAGAGCTCCTAAAAGTTCAAATTGCTCTTTTGGAAGTTCATCAGTTGGAAGCCTGTTTATTAAAGCAACCACTGGTGATTTTGCAATAGAAGATATGCAACTATCTAAAAGATCCCGTGATATATCCTTTGAAAACGATTTACTAAAGACATAAGGGCCAAAAAATTCAACTGTCTTTGGCCCAGACCACTGCCATACAATACCACCCACAATTGAACCTGTCTCCCCATATGCAAGGGCGGCATCATAATGACCAGACAAAAACATATCCACCACTTTACCTGGGTATCTAAAACTTTTGGGAATCAATAGCTTAGGATAATTACTGTCTGTAATGACCACAAACAATTTTAACTCTTCAGGAGAGGGTCTTTTAATGGAATAGCTTTCTGCCTCCTCAGGCTCAGGAATTCTTAAATTATCTGTCTCAGGATAACTCTTTTCCTTGATAAGAGATAGGATTATCCCACCAGGAGAAAGCTCAGATAACTGAAAACGATCCACCTTTCTGGATGCAATAAAGAGCCCAAGCTCTTCCAGCCCCTGCTCATCTTCTAAGGAAATGGATGATGCAATATTGAAGATTCGCATATTAAAATCCTCAATGGGAAGTAGAAAATCCACCTTTACATAATAACCACCCTTTTGAGCCAGGATTTCCAGATTAAAGGGAACATGAGTAACTCTACATAGATAGGCAAAGATCTCTTCTGTGGCAAGTGCTAAGCTCAAGGAATCCTTAGATGAAAGGCCAAAGACTTTAGAGCCATTTTCCACAAATGATGTGGCTAAGGGTAGAAGGGAGATATCTGAAAAGAGCTTTAAAGATATGGTTTCGGTCTTTTTAGCATCCATAATCTTATCCTTTTTTTGTATATGATATCACTTCTTTCATATAGTGTCTATTTAAGGATTCTATAAAAATATTTCATAAAGGCAAGATTTAGAAGTATAGAAAATAAGAGCTTGACTTTTTTAGCACATTAGACTTTTTAAGTCTTATTCATAAATATGGAGCAAAAAGAACAATGAAAAAGGGTAAGACTGAATTCATATATGAGATAGGGAAGTCCTGCTCCAGATACGATGCGGTGTCCAAGGTAACTGGAAGGGAAAGATATGCAGCAGATTATTATTCAAAGGATATGCTATGGGCTGGGGTTAAGAGAGCAGGTGTTTCGCATGCAAAGATAAGGGATATTGATATATCAAAGGCCCTATCACTCAATGGGGTAATAAAGATCCTTACCTTTAAAGATATAAAAGGCAGCAATAGGGTTGGGGTTGTCAAAAGGGATCAACCAGTTCTTGTAGAGGATAAGATAAGACACTTTGGTGATGCAATAGCTCTAATAATTGCAGAAGGAAGGGATATCTTAAAAGAGGCAATAAATCTGATTGAGGTAAGATATGATCCTTTCCCCCCTGTATTTGACCCTATGGAAGCACTAAAGCAGGGTGCACCGCTAATTCATGAAGATAATCCAGATGGAAATATCCTACTTAAAGGGGAGATAAGGAAAGGGAGGGGAGAGGATGCATTTAGAGATTGTGATGAGATAGTGGAAGCTAACTTTAGCTTCGCCCATCAGGAGCATGCATATCTAGAGACAGAATGTGGCTTTGCAATCTATCATGAGGATAGTCAGATACTTGAAATAGTTGCCTCCACCCAGAGCCCATTTAGAGACAGATTTGAAGTGGCAGAGGCATTGGGAATAAAACTGGATAGGGTGCGAATCATTGCACCCTATTGCGGAGGGGCATTTGGTGGTAAGGACGGAATCACTGTTCAATGCCTCTTGGGGCTTGCGGCCATAAATTGCCCCAATAGACCCATAAAGATGTGGTGGGACAGAGAAGAGAGCATCATTTCAGGGGTAAAGAGGCATCCAGCAAAATTGCATTATAGATTAGGTGCAAAGTCAGATGGCGCATTTCATGCCCTGAATGTGGATATCTACTATGATACAGGCCCCTATGATCATCTTGGAGGGGCTGTAATGGCACTGGGACTGGAGCATTCAGGAGGACCCTATAGGATCCCCCATACCCATCTAAGGGCATGGGCTGTATATACAAACAGCCCAGTGGGGGGAGCCTTCAGAGGGTTTGGTGTTCCTCAGGTGATGGGTGCAATGGAACAGGTAGTTGATATGATGGCAGATAGATTGGGGATATGCCCATTGGAGATAAGGCTTAAGAATGCCCTTATAGAGGGGGACGAGAACCCTGTGGGAATGAAACTTACAACTTCAACTGGTCTTAGGGAATGCCTTGAAAGCTTAAAAAACCATCCATGGTGGAAGGAAAGGAAGAGATGGAAGTCAGAGGTAGGGAGATTTAAATTGAGGGGGATAGGTGTTTCAAGTGTCTTCCATGCGATGGGTTATGGGCCTGTAATACCTGATTCTGCTGAGGCAAAGATTGAGCTTACAGATGATGGGAAGATCAGGGTATATGCTGGGGTTGTGGATATGGGACAAGGTAATGCAAGCACATATCTTCAGATTGCAGGTTCCATACTAAATCAGACCCCTAAACAGATGGAGCTTGTGCTCCCTGACACAAAGAGATGTCTTCCATCTGGCTCTTCCTCTGCAAGTAGGACCACCTACACCTATGGAAATGCATTGATCAGGGCAACCCTGAAACTTAAAGAGAAGATCTTACGTAGAGCCTTAGATATGCTTAAGTCTCAAGATATAGAGGCAATAGAGATATTACCTGGAAAGATCAGGGATAGGGATAGGGGAAAAGAGGTAAGTCTAAGAGATATCTCAATTCTTATGGAAGAAGATGAAAGAACTGAGAGGTATCTATTTAAGGCGCCTGTATGTGAGGAAAAGGTCATTGAAGATGAAAGGTTGTCCTTGCACGGTATTCCACATCTGATATTTTCCTATGGTGTTCATCTTGCCTATGTGGAAATTGATAGACTCACTGGAGAAGTGGAAGTAAAGAGATATCTTACAATAAGCGATTGTGGAAAGATACTGAATCCCCAACTCTTTGAACAACAGATGCATGGTGGGATTGCTCAGGGAATTGGATATGCACTCTATGAAGATTTTTCAGTGGAACAGGGCAGGATCAAGACAGACGATCTTACAACCTATATCATCCCTGGAGCAAGAGATATACCAGATATGGAATCCATTGCCATTGAACTGAGTGAAGATACAGGGCCATTTGGCCTTAAAGGATCAGGTGAGATAGCAATGAATGGGCCACTTCCTGCTATTTCCAATGCCATAGCAGATGCATGTGGTGCAAGAATATTTACATCACCTATCACAGCAGAAAAGGTGCTTAGGGCATTGGAAAGAAGAGAGGGGGAAAGATAATTGAAGGTCAAGTTTATCTTAAATGGAAAAGAGGTAGAGTTAGAGGTATCCCCATTTAAAAGGGTGATAGATGTATTAAGGGAAGATCTTGCTCTTACAGGCACTAAGGAGGGGTGTGGTGAAGGGGAGTGCGGAGCATGCACGATCCTTGTAGATGGAAGATCAAAGCTATCCTGCCTTATGCTTGCACCCCAATTGCATGGAAGAGAGGTGACAACCATTGAAGGGATTGGCTCTGAAGACAGTCTTCATCCCATACAGGAGGCATTTATAGAAAAGGGGGCAATTCAATGCGGATTTTGCACCCCTGGTATGATTATGGAAGCACTTTACCTGCTGAAGAATAATCCAGAGCTTACAAGGGATGAGATCAGAAAGGGTATAAGTGGAAATCTCTGTAGATGCACAGGTTATCAAAAGATTGTGGATGCAATTGAAGCAGCATATATAAAGACCAAAAGGCAAGATAATCTAAAATGAAAGACAGTCTCTTTATGCCCCATAGTCTAAAGGAATTATGGGAAGTGATAGAGCATGTCCCAGATGCCTTAATCTATGCAGGTGGAACTGACCTTTTAGTTAAGCTTAGAAAAGGGATTATAAAAGTGGGGCCTATGGTATGTTTAGAAAAGATAGAAGAGCTCAAGGTCATTGAAGATAGAGGCGATAAGGTATTTATCGGAGCAGGAGTAAGCCATTCGGATATATTGAGATCAGATATAATTAATACTAATTTCCCTGTATTAATCAGGGCTATAGAGGTGCTTGGATCACCTCAGATAAGAAATATGGGAACCATTGGAGGAAATATTGTAACTGCATCCCCTGCTGGCGATACTCTCCCTCCCCTGTATGTGCTTGAAGCCCAACTGGAATTACATACATCAAATTCCAAAAGACAGCTTCCCATAGATCAATTCATTAAAGGCCCAGGAAAGACGCAATTAAAAAATGGAGAGATACTTACAGGCATTCTGATACCAAAGGCATATGGATTCAATATCCATCATTTTGAAAAGGTGGGGAAAAGAAAGGCACTTTCAATCTCTATTGTGAGCTTCTGTGCCCTGCTTAGACTCTCTGCTGAAGGTGTTGTGGAAGATGCCAGATTTTCATGGGGGAGTGTGGGACCCACTGTTATAAGAAGCCATGATGTAGAAAGTCTCCTTATTGGTAATAGACTTTCAATTGAAATGCTAAATAGGGCCTCAGAACAGGTGAAAAAAGTTATCCGTCCCATTGATGATATTCGTGCAAGTGCCTGGTATAGGAAAGAGGTGGCCTGTAACCTTCTCATGCGTTTAATTAACTATAAAGATGAATAATAGAGGCCACAATAGACCTAAAAGCGAAAATGGATTATGGAACAGAGAACTGCTTTTAATATTTCTTGTAACCTTTATTGCATATTCAAATATCTCAGTATTTTTTGAATTTTATGAATATCTGCGAACCCTTCCAATTGATCCTAAATGGTTTGGTCTGATAATAGCCATATTTAGCGGAGCTTCTCTCCTTTTTAGGCCTGTAATCAGTGCATTCATCCATGCCCGCAATGTAAGACTCTATCTTAACTTAGGCACAGTTTTTGTAATATTAACCCTTGCATCCTATAAAATGGTCTCTGGTCTTGGTGGAATTTTAATTGTTCGCACCTTGCATGGTATTGCATTTGTGATCTTAGGAACTGCCCTAATGGTCTTAACTGTTGACTATATTCCCAAAGGCAGAAGTGCCCAGGCTTTTGGCCTTCTGTCAATTATAATCCTTATACCAAATACCATAATACCGCCTATTCTTCCACTAATGGATAAGGTAAGTGGTGGATTTACTAATACTCTGCTTGGATTTTCATTTATCACTTTATTAGTAATCTTTATGCTAAGATGGATACATACTCCTGAGACAGAACAAAAACCTGATTCAATTAACAGATCCATACTCAGTTGGGAAGAGATACTTAATGATCTCAAGGAATTGAGGATAATGGCTCTGCTTCTTTCCATGCTTCTGTTTTACAGCACCCATGCAATTGTATTCTTTTTCTTAGATGGCTATGGAAGAAGTATAGGCATTCCAGCTACAGGGCTTTTTATGAGCCTTGCAACTGGAGGAGAGATAGCCATAAGGTTGGGAGCAGGTTCCCTTTTTGACAGGATGAATAAACCTCTTTTAGCATCTTTTACCATGTTTATAGTCGCTGCCTCCTATCTTCTTCTTGCACATGTGAGGGGAAAAATATCATTTTACGGCATGGGTCTGACACTTGGGCTTGGATGGGGAATTGCAATGCCTGTGTTTAATGGATTGATGTTTGATATCTCATCTTACCGCTTTAGAGCATTCAATATGAACTTAGGGCTTCAGATGTTTCAGGGTGGATTCTTCCTTGGGCCTTTTATAGGAGGGCCAATTGTTACAAAAATGGGTTTTAATTCATTGTTTTATTTCTGTTCAATTATGGCTATATTATCTGCCTTTTTGGTATTCTATTTAAAAGGGAAAGAGAGATGATAGATTATATGCTTCTTGGTTTTGCTGGATCTGTAGCAGGGATTGAATTGGCCTCACGGATCTATCATCGCATACATTTTGGTGTTCCTTTTCATTCAAAGATAATTGGCGAATATCCATATAGTAGATTTTTGGAAAAGACCGATCCACCTCTATATTGGGTATTAAAGAAGAACTTTCACCATCCCCTCATAAATATAAACAGATTTAGATGCAGGGGGCCTGAGCCAGCTCCAGATGGTGAAAAGAAGAGGCTACTACTTATAGGTGAGTCCACATTCTTTGGGGTAAAGCTGCTAAAAGAGAAATATCTCTGGTCCATAAGGCTTCAAAAGATCCTTGAACGAGAAGGAAGACATGAATGGGAGATAATTAATGCAGGAAATCCTACATACAATTCATTTCAACACAGGATCTTATGGGAGAGGGAACTGCGTAAAATCAAACCCGATATCCTTTTAATTGAGATAGGAGGAAATGATATAACCCAGGCATGGATGATGGGCTCAAAATGGAAACCCGGGACTCCCTGGCCCTGGGAATTTGTAATGGCACTTGAAAGAAAAAGCCCGTGGTGGAATAAGATCTTGGGAAGGTTCTGTGCATACTACCTCATAAGGAGAAGCGCAACAGAGAGAAAGGGTTTCCCCAGGTTGGATGAGGAATATAAACTTAAAGAATGTGTTTCATCAATTGAAGAAAACTTCAAGATTATTGTTGAAGATGCCATAAAGATGGGAACTAAGGTCGCTATTATCAATCTACCCTATGCCATTGATCCTGATATAGATGACAAAGATGCAAGGGCTCTTGATACCATCCAATCCAATTGGAGGAAAATCTGGGAGGAAAGGGGCAAATATGATATTTTTATGATTACACTGTTTTCTGAAATCCTTCCAAAGAGACTAAATCTCCCTCTAATAGATGTCTATTCCCCTATACATGGACATCAAAATAGATATGAATTATTCTTAGATATATTCCATTTAAACAAAAAGGGTATGAAGGTAATTGCTGATGTGATATACAGAGATATAGACAGAATAGGCTGGTGGAATAGATAGGGGGAATATATGTCAGAGCATCAGAGAGTGGAATATATAATAGAGCCAGATCAAGATTGGAAGGTGGATCTTTTTAGAGAAGAGGACGCTGAAGGTGTATGCAGGCTTTTTCTATCTGTCTATGGAAAGGAATACCCTATTAAGACATATATTGATCCTGAAAGGCTGATTAAAGAAAATAGGGAAAGAAGAGTAATTTCCTCTGTGGCCAGGACTTCAAAGGGTGATATAGTTGGCCATAACGCCCTATTTAACAGTGCACCCTATAGCGGAATCTATGAATCCGGAGCGGGTCTGGTTCACAAATCTTATAGGGGTGGACAAGGTATATTTTCCAAACTCTTTGAGCATGGCATTGAGGTTGCCACCAAGCTCTTTAATATAGAACTGGTTTATGGAGAACCAGTCTGCAGACACATAATATCGCAGAAATTGGTCCACAATAGAAATATGATCACCATGGCATTTGAGATAGATCTAATCCCTGCCGAGGTATATTCAAAGGAAGGGGGAGGAAGGCACAGGGTAAGCACCATGCTCTGTTTCAGAACCTTTAAACCCAAAAGACACACCGTTTTTATACCAGAGATCTATAAGGAAAATGCGATCTTTCTATATTCTGAATTTGATGATATGAGAGATATATCCTTTTCAGAAGTAATGCCTCCTCCTAAATCGGCAAAGACAAAGATTGAGGAGCAGTATTTTGACTTTGCTCAGGTTGCCAGGATTGCCATATGGGATATGGGAAGAGACTTTGAAAGAGAATTTGGTATTGTGGAAGATAAGGTATTAAAAAGAGGAGCAAAGGTTATCCAAGCCTGGTGTAATCTTACTTATCCCTGGATTGGTTGGGGGATTGAGATATTGAGAAAGAGAGGATATTTCTTTGGAGGATTGCTTCCCAGATGGTTTGATACAGATGGGTTGCTTATGCAGAGGCTATTAGACTTTCCCAATTGGGATTCCATAAAAATTTACCATGAACGAGATAAAAGACTCCTTTCAATGGTAAAAAGGGAGTGGGAAGAGATTTATAAAAACCGATCACCTTAAAAGCTATGGGGGTGAAAATATGGAGATAAACGTCACGAAGCAAGGTAATACTGTAGTCGTATCTTTAACGGGAAGGATGGATGCCATAAGTTCGCCTGAATTTGATAGAGAAATGGATAGATTAATATCTGAAGGTAATAAG
The DNA here is from genome assembly GCA_965613025.1 of uncultured bacterium. Lineage (GTDB taxonomy): Bacteria > Desulfobacterota > DSM-4660 > Desulfatiglandales > JALVMZ01 > CAYTXJ01. Next base: position 35,757 of record CBFDUE010000005.1, on the reverse strand, counting down.
AATTTTATTTTAGATTTCAGCTTACTTGAATATATCAGCAGTGCAGGGCTTAGAAGCGTGCTTTCAGCATCAAAGAGACTTAAGTCAGAACAAGGAAAGCTCTTTCTTGCCTCACTCAGAGATGTGGTAAAAGAGGTATTTGATATATCAGGGTTTACAAAGATAATCCCTGTCTATGATTCAGTTGAATCGGCACTTTCCAATCTCAAATAAGGATTCCATGAAGTCAATAAGGCTAAGTGCAAGCCTTGAAAATCTTGAAAAATTCAATGCGTGTGCAAGAGAGTGTGCAAAAGAGCATGGACTGAATCTGAAAAAGACAGAGAGACTTATGGTAGCCGTTGAAGAGGCACTTGTAAACATATTTAAATATGCATACCCAGAAAAAAGGGGAGAGGTTGAACTTAGATGTTATAGAGGTGATATAGGAAGAGTCATTTTTGAAATAAGGGATAGTGGCATCCCCTTTGATCCAAGACTTATACACGATCCAGATACAGAATCTGATATGGATAGCAGAAAGATTGGGGGGCTTGGAATATATCTTATGAAAAAGATGGTGGATGAGATCAATTACAAAAGGGAAGGTGATAAAAACATTCTTAAACTTATTGTCTTTAAAGATAATGGCTAAGCTAAATTATTATATCTTTATTATATGTCTTACTATCCTTTTTCAATGTTCAAATATTGGAGCAAAGACATTAAAGAAGGCCACATTTATTCCACAGTGGGTTCCACAGGCACAATTTGCCGGGTATTACATGGCATTACACAAAGGGATATACAAGAGGCATGGTATAGACCTTACCATAATAGATGGTGGGCCAGAGAGACCCTCTGATGTGTTCCTCAAAGAAAGAAAGGCTGACTTTGCCACTCTCTGGCTTTCAACCGCAATAAAGATGAGAGCTGAAGGAGTGAGACTTGTAAATATCGCCCAGATCATTCAAAAGTCTGCTCTCATGCTTGTTGCCAAAAAGTCATCTGGTATAAAACGGCCAAAGGATATGGATGGAAAAAAGGTGGGGCTTTGGGGGCCTCTTTTTCAGGTTCAGCCAAAGGCCTTTTTTAAAAAATATAATATAAGGGTTATACCTGTCAGACAATCATATTCGGTTAATCTCTTTTTGCGGGGAGGGGTGGATGTGGCATCTGCCATGTGGTATAATGAATATCATACCATATTGATGGCGGGGGTAGATCCAGAGGAGCTTTCCACATTCTTTTTCTATGACTATGGACTAAATTTCCCTGAAGATGGCATATACACCTTAGAAGATAAGTTTAAAAGTGATCCTATGCTTTGCAAAGCCTTTGTGAAGGCCTCTATTGAAGGATGGAATTACGCCTTTACCCATCCTGAAGAGACATTGGATGTCATATTAAAGAATCTTAAAAGGGTTCATATACCTGCAAACAGAGTGCATCAGAGATGGATGTTAGAGAGGATGAAAGACCTCATACTTACTCAGGGGTTAGATACAAAGATGGGGGTCTTAAAAAAGGAAGACTATCTTAGGGTTGCAAGGCTATTAAAAGAAAATGGTCTAATAGACAATATCCCTAAGTATGAGCATTTCTACTTTTCGGTAATAGACTATGAAAATCGGTAAAGGCCTGGCATTAAGACTTTCTGTCTTGGTATTGAGCAGTGTAACACTGATATTTTTCGCTGTGTATTTTTACAACTATATCTTTTCTCGCAAGATCATAAAAAAGAATATTGAAACCAATGCCAGAAACCTTGCGCTTTCCACCGTAAATCGAATTGAGACAGTGCTAAGATCAGTAGAGATGGTGCCATATAATCTGGCATCCTTTATTGAAGATCTTAGCTGTGATGATAGTGAGTTAATGGAACTTTTAAGGACAGTTGTCAAAAACAACTCTGATATATTTGGAGCTACCATTGCATTTGAGCCCTATAAGAGACATAAAAATTTTAAAAGATTTGCACCTTACTTTTTTAAAACAGGCAATCAGATTGACTTTACCTTCATTCAATATGACTACTTCCATCACGACTGGTATCAAATTCCCAAGATATTAGATAGAGCAGTCTGGTCAGAACCCTATTACGATGTGGGCGGTGGAAATACCATAATGACCACCTATTCAGTTCCCTTTTATAAAAGGGTTGGAAATAAAAAACGTTTTATGGGAGTGGTGACAGCCGATATATCTCTAACCTGGCTTCAGAAGATTGTATCGTCTATTAAGATTGGAAAGACAGGTTATGGTTTTCTTATAACTCAAAATGGCACTTTTGTTACCCATCCTGAAAGCAGACTCATTATGAATGAGACCATATTTACCTTAGCAGAAGAGAGAAATGATAGACACCTAAGGGAAATCGGAAGACGAATGATTAGAGGACTTTCAGGTTATGATGATATAAAGAGTATGGTAACGGGTAAGGACTGTTGGTTGGTATATGAGCCCCTTCCATCCAGCGGATGGTCTTTAGGAGTGTTATTCCCTAAGGAGGAACTGTTAGCTGACATAAAGAGACTAAATAAAACGGTATTAGTTTTAGGCATTATCGGATTTATACTGCTCTTTATTGTAATCATATATATAGCTGGTTCAATAACAAAACCTATTAGAGCACTTTCTAAGGCAACAGAAAATATTGCAAAGGGGAATCTTAATGCAAAAATTCCCGGCATCAAATCTAAGGACGAAGTAGGACATTTAGCAGAGTCATTTCAATATATGCAGGATTCCTTAAAGAGATATATTGAGGAGCTTACAAAGACTGTGGCTGAAAAAGAGAGGATCGAAAGTGAACTTAAGATTGCTCGCAAGATCCAGGAGGGGATATTGCCAAAGAGATTTCCCCCCTTTCCTGAAAAAGAGGAGTTAGATCTGTATGCTGTCTTAGAACCTGCCCGAGAGGTGGGAGGAGATTTTTACGATTTCTTTTTAATTGACGAAAATCATCTCTGTATGGTCATAGGAGATGTATCTGATAAAGGGGTCCCCGCTGCCCTGTTTATGTCAGTTACAAAGACCCTAATTAAAGCAAAAGCAACTCAAGGGCTTGAACCTGAAAATATCCTTACGCGAGTAAATGAAGATCTTGTTCTGAACAATCCGTCTCTTATGTTTGTAACCCTATTTTTATGTATCTTAGATATTAATTCTGGAAAATTGACTTACTCTAATGGTGGACACAATCCCCCTCTTATACTCAGAAGGGCAGGACAGATAGAGACCTTACCTCTTACTGGGGATATGGCCTTAGGTGTTATGGAGAATATCAGATATAGCTCTAAGGAGATGATTTTACAGCCAGGAGATACCATCTTTCTATACACCGATGGAGTCACCGAGGCTATGAATGAAAAAGGTGATTTTTTTTCAGAAACCAGATTAAAAGAACTCCTCTTAAGATTTAATGGATTAACATCTCAGAGCCTTATAGAGAAAGTATTGGAAAGTATAAAAGAATTTTCTAAAGGCTGTTTACAATCAGATGATATTACCATGCTTGCATTAAAATATGGTTTATAATTACAATGTAAACAAGACATAATAAAGGTTGACAAAAATAACTATTCCTATTAGCGTGCAATAATTAAAATTTTAATACAGTATACCGATTTAATATTTAAGAGATAATACTGAATTGAAAGGAGAAAAAATTGGAATCTTTTGTGAAGAATTTGCAATTAATAATTTAAGGTTTATATTGTAAAAACATAGTATTATGAAGAAGTATCTTTTTATTTTATTAATATTATCCTCTTTCCTTTTTCTTTCCGTCTCCGAAGCTCAGATTCCAAGACAGAAAAGATATATGGTATTACTCATAAATTCCTATCACAAGGGCTATCCCTGGACAGACGGTTTGGTGGATAGCATATCAACCACCCTTTCATCCCATATTCCGGAGCTGGATCTGAGAGTGGAATATATGGATACAAAAAGGTATAAGGGTGTTAAATATCTGGAGATCTTCTTAGAGCTTATAAAAAGGAAATATAGCTCTGATAGGCCTAATCTTATCATTGTAACAGATGATAATGCATTCCATTTTGTAAGGGCATATTATGAGGATCTATTTAATGGTGTGCCTGTTATCTTCTGTGGAGTGAATTACTTTAGAGATGAGATGCTTGAAGGACTGAAAGATCACTTTACTGGCATTGTTCAGATTGCAGGGGTTCAGGATACCATTGAGCTAATCATAAGCCTTCATCCCAAGGTAAGAAATATTGTGGTTGTCCATGATGGAACACTTACAGGGATGGGATATAGAGTGCAGGTCAAAAAGGTTGAAAAAAGATTTCCAAAAAAGAGATTTGTATATCTTTCAGGTGCAGTGCTTACCACTGATGAGATGTTGAATAGATTAAAAGATCTCTCTTCAGACTCGGTGGTGCTCCTCTGTATCTGGGTCAAGGGGAAAGAGGGGAGATATGTATCTTGGGATAGAACCTATCCAGAGATAACCGCTGCCTCTCCTGTGCCCGTCTATGGTGTGGTGGATTATATGCTTCAATATGGTGTAGTGGGTGGTAAGATGAACTCTGCAAAGATCCACGGAAGTGCGGCTTCAATGATGGCGGTTATGATATATAAGGGGAAGAGGGTAAGAGATATTCCGATTAATAGAAAAGGAACCGCCACCTTTATGTTTGACTATAGACAATTAAAGAGGTGGGATATATCAGAAAAAAGGCTTCCTGAAGGCTCTATTATCTTTAATAGACCACCTCCCACATACACCTTTCCAAAAGAGTGGATATGGGCAGGTGCTGGATTTATTGCCATTATCTCTTTATTTATTATCTTTCTGGTTATTGAAAGAAGGATCAGGCTGAGATCTCAAAGAGAGCTCTTTGAAAGGGAGAAGCGTTACAGGACGCTTTTTGAAAACTCAATAGATGCCATATTCTTAAGTGATGAGGATGGAAATATAATTGATGCAAACGATGCCTGGTGCAAGATGTTTGGATATAAAAGGGAGGAGATGGAAAAGATCAATCTGAGGGCCATTTGCGAAAATGAGGAAGATCTGGACAGATGGAAAAGAGAGATAAGTGAGGCCGGATTTGTAAAGGACTATGAATGCAGGGCCATTAGAAAAGATGGGATGAGGATGGAGGTGGTTATAAATTCAATTGCTACAAAAGATTCAGAGGGTAGAACCATATTTCAGAATATCTTAAGGGATATTACTGAGCAGAAGAGGCTATTGGATGCATTGAGAAAGAGTGAAGAGAAATTTTCTAAGGCCTTTAGATCCAGTCCTGAACCCATCTGTATATGCACTCTTGAGAAGGGTATCTTTATGGAGGCAAATGATGCCTTCTTTGATCTTTTTAAATTAAAGAGAGATGAGGTTATTGGAAAAGATTTAGTGGATGTGGGATTTTGGGCTAATTTAGAGGAGAGAACCTCTACGATTGAAAAGATCCAAAAAGATGGAAGAATCATAAATTATGAAAGATCTTACAAAAGAAGAGATGAAAAGACTATCTTCTACATATGGTCTGCTGAGCAGATTGAGTTTGAGGGAAAGATATGCCTTATATCCATATTAAAAGATGTAACTGAACGCAAAGAAAAAGAGAAAGCACTTAGACGAAGTGAACAGAGAATAATGGCTGTGTTTCAGGCCAATCCCGATCCCATGGTAGTATATAATACAGAGGGGATACCAGAATATCTAAACCCTGCATTTGAAAGTGTCTTTGGCTGGAAGATTGAAGAGTTAAAAGGAAGGAGGATACCTTTTGTTCCTAATGATCAGGTAGAGATAACCAGACAGAAGATTGAAGAGATTTATAGAACAAAAAGACCTATCAGAATGGAAACCCAAAGGCTCACCAAAGACGGAAGGGTGTTAGATATTGAACTCAGTGCATCCCTTGTGCTGGATGAATATGGCAACCCTTCCGGGATGGTGGTAAATCTAAGAGACATTACTGAGAGGAAAAGATTAGAGGCGCAATTCCTCCAAGCTCAGAAGATGGAAGCCATTGGAAGGCTAACCGGGGGTATTGCCCATGACTTTAATAACATCCTTACAAGTATTATGGGATTTTCTGAGCTATCCCTCTTTAAACTACCTCAAGATAATCCCATAATTGGATATTTGCAAGGCATTTTGGACTCTTCCAAAAAGGCCTCTACCCTTATAAGACAGCTACTTGCCTTCAGCAGAAAAGAGGTCATACAGCCCATAATCCTTAATCTGAACAGTGTCCTTAAGGGTATGGAAGGGATGTTAAAAAGGGTCTTGGGAGAGGATATTGAATTCGTCACCTATTTTGAAAAGGGCTTAAAGAATGTAAAGCTGGATCCATCCCAGCTTGAACAGGTAGTTATGAATCTATGTGTAAATGCAAGGGATGCTATGCCAGAAGGTGGAAGATTGACAATAGAGACATGTAATGTAATCCTGGATGAAAGATATGCAAAGACTCACGGTGTTGAAATTCCAACCGGCCCCTATGTTATGATGGCAATAACAGATACGGGGTCCGGAATTGATGAAGATATAATGGATAAGATCTTTGATCCATTTTTTACTACAAAGCCAAAAGGAACGGGGACGGGACTGGGACTTTCAACCGTATATGGAATAGTAAAACAGAATAAGGGGTATATATGGTGTTATAGTGAGAAGGGAAAAGGGACCACATTTAAGATCTATTTCCCTGCAGTTGAAGAGGCAGAAGACAAAGAGAGAGAGGCTTCCATATTAATAAAGGATCTAAGAGGCACTGAGACACTTCTGGTTGTTGAAGATGATGATATGCTAAGGGAGATGATGATAGATTATCTTGAAAATCATGGATACAAAGTGGTGAGTGCAAGAGATGGAATTGAGGCATTGAAGATATCCTCTGAAATAGGAGAGAAGATAGACCTCTTAGTCACAGATGTTATAATGCCCCAGTTGGGTGGAAAAGAGCTATATGACAGGCTTAAGGCAGAGAGATCAACGCTTAAATGTATCTTTATCTCTGGCTATCCTGAAAATGCTATAGTAAAACATGGGGTATTGAGCCGTGGTATAAATTTCATTCAAAAGCCCTTTAAATTAGAGGTATTGTTAAAGCTCATAAGGGAGGTCTTAGAAAAAGGGGAATCCTAAAATCCATATCATAAGGCCGACTTTATCTTATCCTGCCAGAGCATCTTTTCTTCCACTAAGGGTAAAAAATGGATTGAAAAAAGAGATGGTTTTTAGAAACATAATTTAATAACATAAGTTCAATAAAAAATATATTCAAGGTCTTGGTTTTGAATTTCCCCTATTTTTTCATATATCTAATAACCGTATTTATATATCTTGCCCTCGGCATCTATACCATAAGATTAGCACCTAAAAGCCATCCACACAGGGTCTTTCTCCTTATTTGCCTATTGATGATTTCATGGTCACTGCCCTATGCCATGATATTCTTGGAGACAGAGGAACAAAGGGTGCTATTTTGGTATAAGCTCTCCTCAATTGGATGGTGCAACTTCTTCTCTGCCGGCCTTCATCTCTATCTGATACTTACAAAAAGAGTTAAAAAGATAGGAGAAGCTCAGTGTCTGCTCTATCTTCCGGGGTTGATCTTTACCTATAGGGTATGGAAAGACACGCTGATAATTAAGGGCTTTATAAGGAAGGGAAATGTATGGTATGAGGTGGGAATGCCAGAGTCCATATGGTTCTGGCTCTATATAATAATACTTTCTGCATTTATCTTTGCAAGTATCTATCTGGTCTGGAGATGGAAAAGAGAGGCCACTCTATTTAAAGAAAAGAAACAGGCCCAGGTCATCCTCTTAGGTATTACTATCTCTTTTATCATGGGAGTTATAAGTAATTTAGTGCTACCTGCCTACCATATTACTCTCTTACCTGCCATGGCACCTGTTATCATCCTCATATGGGTATTCTTTAATTTCTATGCGATCCTTAGATACAGATTTATGACCCTCTCTCCCCATATTGCAACCCAGGATATCTTCTCAAGAATTAAGGATATAGTGATCTTACTGGATAGGAATTTCAGAATATTAAAGGCCAATGAAAGGGCAAAAGAGATATTTCAGATTGATACGGAAGGTGTAAGCGATTATCCCATATGGAAGATACTAAGGCACAGACCATTTAAAGAGATCATGGAAAGGATCTCTACGCAGAATCCAAAAGAACACGAAATATCTATGGAGATCCCTATTACCGATAGAAATAACAGAATACTTCATATCTCCCTTACCTGTGTCAGGATTGATGATGAATTTAAGGACACTGTGGGATATCTCCTCTTTGGAAGGGATATCAGTGAAAAAAAGAGGCTTCAGGAAGAGGTAACATATAGGAAAAAGCTTGAAAAGAGACTTATTAAGGAACATCGTGAACTGGAAGAGAAGGTGCATGAGAGGATAAATGAATATATAAGGGAAAGGGAAAAGTTTGAAAGATCCCTCAGAGAGAGTGAAAAACGGTATAAAACACTCTTTGAGATGGCCTTTGAACCCATCATGCTAATTAGAGGAGATAAGATCGTGGACTGTAACAGGGCAACTGAAAAGCTATTTGAATGTACAAGAGATGAGATTATTGGAAGGAGCATCTTTAGCTTTTCACCCGAATTTCAGCCAGATGGCAGGAGATCCATAGAAAAGGGCACAGAGTATGTGAAAAAGGCTCTCAGAGAGGGATCTCAGGTATTTGAATGGGAGCATATAACAAAGAGAGGCAACAAGGTATATGTAGAGGTATCCCTAAATAGATTCTATCTGGAAGGCATATCCTATCTGTTTGCCATCTTAAGAGATATAACTGAAAGAAAAAGATTAGAAGAGGAATTAAAGGCCCAGTCATTAAGGGATGAGCTTACAGGCCTCTATAACAGAAGGGGATTCTTTACCTTAGCAGAGCAAGAGATAAAAGAGGCAAACAGATCCATGAAAAAGATCTTTATTATATTTCTGGATCTGGATGGACTAAAGGAGATAAATGATCGCTTTGGTCACAAAGAAGGTGATAATGCCTTAATTGCAGTATCAAAGATCTTAAAGCAGAACTTCAGGGAGCCTGACATTATAGCCAGAATAGGTGGAGATGAATTCGTGGTTATGGCACTTGATATTCAGGATGGTATTAAAAAGGAGGTGTTGAAGAACAGGATAAAGAAGGGGATTGAAAGGTATGTAAAAGAGCATAACCCCCCCTATAATTTTTCAATAAGTATAGGGATTTCAGAGTATGACCCGCAGAATCCTTTAGATATTGAAGAGCTTCTCTCTCTGGCAGATAAGAAGATGTATGAAGAAAAAAACAGGAAAAGAAGAGGCATAGAATAGCTCTTCCAAAGAGCCTTGCCCAGATTAAGTAAAATCCTCTTTTTCCCATCATTGCGAGCGAAGCGAAGCAATCTCATCCCCCCTTCTACCCCCAAACCTCGAACCATGAACCATTCTCAGATTGCTTCGCAATGACAGATTCCATTTACAGCCTCTTTCTGCCCTTTCCCCTCATACAGAGGGTATAACCAAATAGGGAAGCGCCGATTGCACCTGCAATCTGAGGATCCCACTCTGTCTTTAAAGGTGTGTATTTAATCATGGAAATTAATCTTTCAACTACTCCCCTGTTTTTGGCCATCCCTCCAGTAATGGCAATTTCAGGAATTACCCCGATCTTTTCCATCAGAGAATATATCCTCTCTGCCATTGCCCTACAATAGGCAGCAAGCACCTTTTCAGGGGGCCATCCCTTTCTTAAGAGCATTGTTGCCTCACTCTTAGCATATACAACGCATGTATTGGATACCGCATCTGGCTCCTTGTCTATCTTAAAAGATCTCTCTCCTATCTCAGTAATGGGAATATTTAGAAGATCTGCAAAGACCTCCATTCCCCTTCCAGTGCCTGCAGCACATTTATCATTCAGCAAAAAATTTACTACCCTTCCCTTTTCATCACAGTGGATCACCTTTATATCTTGCCCACCCACATCCAGAACCGTTCTTACCTCTGGCCCATATATGAAATGTGCCCCCCTTGCATGGCAGGCAATCTCAGTAATGGTCCTATCTGCCATGGGGACATTTACCCTTCCATATCCTGTCCCTATACAATAGTCTATCCTACTCTCTGAAAGTTCTGCTATCTTTAATACCTGCTTAAACACTTTGACAGCGCTTTCTGGGCTGTTTGAACCTGTCCTGATATTGGTATAGGAAAGCATCTTTCCATCTGCCATAATAACTGCCTGAGAACTCACTGAGCCCACATCAATTCCTACGGTAATAAATTTGGCATCTTTCCAATCCATATCTGGAGCCTTCCAGCCAGATTCTTTCCATCTCCAAAATTCTCTTTTTTCATTGCTCATCTTAAGGCCTCCCCTGCCAAAATGGCTGCACCAACAGCTCCCCCATATTCGGGGGCATCCGGAATGAATAATCTTTCAAGTTGGAGCTCTCTCTTAAATGCCTCTATGAATCCCACATTATATGCCACCCCTCCCATCATAACCACCTCCTTGTGGAGCCCTATCCTTCTTATTAAGCTGGCAATCCTATTTGCCATGGCATCGTGAATGGCCTTGCTGATATCCTCTTTTGGGACTTTGGAGTGGATAAGCCCAACCACCTCCGATTCTGCAAATATCACACACTGGGCATTAATGTGTATCTCTCTTTTTGATTTAAGGGCAAGGGTTCCCATCTCCTCTAATGGAACCTCCAATGCCCGTGCCATAGTCTCAATAAAGGTCCCAGCCCCTGCCGCACATCTCTCATTTATCTCAAAATCAAGGGTATTACCATTTTCGTCAATCTTTGCGGCCCTTGCCTCTTCAGCTCCCACATCCACAACAGTTCTTGAAGAAGGGAAGAAGAAATTTGCTGCCTTTGAAATCGCCTTTATCTCATTTATGGTGATATGCGAAAATTCAATAAGCTCTTTTCCTGCTCCCGTCCCCCCGATCCTGTCTATATCTTTTCTGTGGAGCTTTGCCATATGAAGAGCCTTTTCAAATGACTCCTTTATGGCTCTTATCTGATCAAAACCGGTAGGTTCCATTGCCTTTGAAATTATCTGATCCTCTCTTAGAAGAATTGTCTTGGTATTCTTTGAACCACAGTCAATTCCAGCAGTAATCATCCTCAATAACCCCCATTGTGTAAGATTATCTCATCTGTTTGAGTATTATTTAACATGTCTTATTGTAATTGGACAATACTTAGAATGGATCTATCTCAATGTCTTTCTTAAATTTATAAAATTGCTTCTATCAAATCCAAGTGTCTTAAAGAATGAGAGGAGATCCACAGAATCCCACCTAACAGAGGTATAGATGGTCTTAATCTTCTTTTTTCTGTAAAATTTAAATATCTCTTCTGCAAGCATCTTACCTATTCCCTGGCCCATATAGCGGGGATCCACTCCGAGCATGGCAATCCAGGCGCTCTTTTCTATCATTCCAAATCCACCACTAAGGATATAGCTTATCATAAATCCCACCACTTTCCCTTCTATCTCTGCAACAAAGCTGGCATTCTCCTTATCATCAATGAGATGGGATATTATCTTGCGGGAATCTACCACCGCATCTTTCTTTACAATAGCAGAATATATTCTGTCTATCTGGGAAGAATCTTCTGGCCTAAGTCTTCTTATCTTTACCTTCTCTCTGATATTCTCCATCAATCAATCCTTATTATCTTCACCCTATGTCCCACCCAATCTGGGGGGAGATATACCCTGCCACTATTTCCACTCAATTTTACCTCCTTTTCAATCATCTCCTCCCCATATACCTCAAATTTCACCTTTCCAGATCTCTCTGTCTCATCCTTTTGATTTCTGGATCTCTTTTCCTGATTCACACTCTGTCCTTTTTAAATTACAAGTTTTAACTACATTTTAGCTACAAAATAACTGTAATAATGGTATAATTATATGAAGATGTGTCAATAACAATTTTAGGAGCCTATATGATGGAAGATATGGAAATATATCTTAAACCCACTTACATAATAGACAGTGATAGCCCGGAGATAAGGGAGTATGCCTCTATGCTTACCCAAGGCCTTAAGGGGACAAAGATAGAGATGGCAAAGAGGATATACTATGCTGTAAGGGATGGAATATGGTATGATCCCTATACCCCCTTCTATCTTCCAGAGCACTACAAGGCAAGCGTTGTGCTTCGCAGGGGAAGAGGATTTTGTGTTAGCAAGGCCTCAGTACTTTGTGCCTTAGGAAGGGCATGTAATATTCCTACGAGAGTGGGGTTTGCAGATGTCAAAAATCATCTTGCTACAAAGGAACTGCTGGATTTTTTAGGAACAGACCTCTTTGTCTATCATGGATTTGTGGAATTCTATCTAAATGGAAAATGGGTTAAGGCAACTCCAGCATTTAATAGGGAGCTTTGTGAAAAACATAAGGTTCCACCACTTGAATTTAATGGATATGAGGATTCCCTTTTTCAACCCTATAATCTGGAAAAAAAGAAATTCATGGAATATGTGAAATATCATGGTACGTTTCACGATATACCTGTAGATAAGATCATCTCAGCATGGAAAGAGGCATATGGAAAGGAGAGGGTTGAAGGATGGATCAGATCATTTAAAAGCCCCATATAATAATCCTTATCTCACAGTCCCCCTTATTAATATAATTCCAATTATAAAAGCTCCAGCTCCATCTCTTCTAATCTTTTTATCCTATCTCTTAAAAACGCTGCCTTTTCAAATTCTAAATCCTCTGCCGCCTGTCTCATCTCCTCTTTAAGAGTCTCTATCTCTCTTCTTATTTCATCAATGCTTCCATACTCCCTGCCCTCTTCCTTTAGCTCTACCTTGGGAATGGTTACATAATCGGCCTCATATACAGAAGATAAGATATCATCTATGTTTTTCTTAATGGATTCAGGAGTGATATTGTTCTTCCTGTTGTATTCCTGTTGTATCCTTCTCCTTCGGTTGGTCTCTTCCACTGCCTTTTTAATGGAGTCTGTTATCTGGTCCGCATAGAGAATTACTGTTCCATTTACATTTCTTGCAGCCCTTCCACATGTCTGTATAATGGATCTTTCTGATCTCAGGAATCCCTCTTTATCTGCGTCCAATATTGCAACCAATGACACTTCAGGTATATCAAGGCCTTCTCTGAGTAGATTCACCCCCACAAGCACATCAAATACTCCCATTCTGAGATCCCTGATGATCTCTACTCTTTCCAATGTCTTGATATCTGAGTGTAGGTATCTGACCTTTATCCCTATCTCTGTAAGATAGTCAGTTAGATCCTCTGCCATCCTCTTGGTAAGAGTAGTAACCAGGACCCTTTCGTCCCTCTCTATCCTCTCTCTTATTCTGGCAATAAGGTCATCTACCTGGTTTGTGGCAGGCCTTATATGAATCTCTGGATCAATCAGCCCTGTAGGTCTGATTATCTGCTCTGCGATATTCTGTGCCACACTTAATTCATATGGACCAGGAGTGGCAGATACATATATGAGCTGCTTTACCCTCTCTTCAAACTCTTCAAACTTAAGCGGACGATTATCTAAGGCAGAAGGAAGTCTAAAACCATACTCTACCAGTGTCTCTTTTCTTGACCTATCTCCTCTATACATACCTATTAGTTGAGGTATGGTTATATGGCTTTCATCAATTATTACAAGGAATCTCTTAGGAAAATAGTCAAGAAGGGTGGGGGGTGGCTCTCCAGGTGCCCTTCCAGTAAGATGGCGGGAATAGTTCTCTATGCCATGACAGTATCCCATCTCCTGCATCATCTCAAGGTCAAACAGGGTTCGCTCCTCAATCCTCTGTGCCTCTATAAGCCTTCCTCTGGATCTGAAATATTCTATCCTCTCTTTCAATTCCTCCCTTATGGCCTCAATGGCCCTCTCCCTTATCTCCACTGTGGTTACATAGTGGGTTGCAGGATATATGGTTATCTTGTTTAGCGACCTCTGTCTTCTACCGGTTACAGGATCAATCTCCCATATCTCTTCAATCATATCACCAAAGAATTGAACCCTTATTGCTGTCTCATCCTCATGCACAGGATAGATATCTACCACATCACCCCTCACCCTGAATTTTCCCCTTGAAAAGTCATAATCTGAACGTTCATAGTGGATCTCTACAAGCTTTTTAAGAGCTTCCTCTCTGTGCATCTCCTCTCCCCTCTCCAGATATAGGACCATCCCATAGTATGCCTCAGGAGATCCCAGTCCATATATACAGGATACACTTGCAACAATTATTACATCATCTCTGCTAAGAAGAGATCTGGTGGCAGAATGTCTCAGTTTATCAATCTGCTCATTTATATGGGCATCTTTCTGGATATATGTATCGGTCTGAGGGATATAGGCCTCTGGCTGATAATAGTCATAGTAGCTAACAAAGTATTCCACTGCATTTTTTGGAAACAGCCTTTTAAGCTCCCCATATAGCTGAGCTGCCAATGTCTTATTGGGAGCAATGATAAGGGTAGGTAGCTGGCATCTCTCTATGATATGGGCCATAGTAAAGGTCTTGCCAGAGCCTGTAACCCCAAGCAAGACCTGATGCCTTAATCCTCTCTTTATGCCTTCAGATAGGCTCTCTATTGCCTTTGGCTGATCACCACAGGGACGAAGCTCGGTTTCAATCTTAAACATCCAATCTCCACACCGTTCCCCTTGGACTATCTTCTAAGATAATACCCATGGATCTCAGTTCATTTCTAATTGCATCTGCCTTTTGAAAATCCTTTTTTGCCCTTGCATCAGCCCTCTCCGCTATCATCCTCTCAATCTTTTCCATATCTAAGTTGGCAAGTTCCGGATGTAATCTTTCAAAAAACTCCTTTGGCTCTTCATTAAGTATCCCTAAGATATCTGCCATCTGAAAGATAGAAGAGAGCCCCCTTTCCATATCCTCAGTGCCTGAATCCCCCTCCTTTTCCAATCTATCTATGGATCTATTTAAGGCCCTTACCTTATCAAATAGAACTCCTATTGCACCTGCTGTGTTTATATCATCCTTTAAATAGTTAAGGAATCTACTAAGATCTGAATCACCCTCTTCTTTTTCTTCTTTTATCTGCTTAATCTTATCCTTTCCCCATAGCCTTTCCAATCTTTCAATCATTCTGTATAACCTTATAAGTGCAGATTGAAGAGCTATTACAGAATCTCTTCTGAAGTCAATGGGGCTACGATAGTGCTTGGATAGCAGAAAGAGGCGTAAGAGCTCAGGATGATATTCCTTTATGGCATCCCTTATAGTTAGGAAATTTCCTAAGGATTTTGACATCTTCTCCCCTTCCATTGTTACAAAGCCATTGTGAACCCAATAGCGGGCAAACTCTCCTCCCTGTGCACATATGGACTGAGCCCTCTCATTTTCATGATGGGGAAAGAGGAGATCTTCCCCTCCCCCATGTATATCAAAGCTCTTACCCAGATACTTTGTGCTCATAACAGAACATTCCATATGCCATCCGGGCCTACCCCTTCCCCATGGACTCTCCCAATAGGGCTCTCCCTCCTTTGCCCTCTTCCATAGGGCAAAATCAAGGGGATGCCTCTTCTTTTGATCCACCTCTACCCTAAAACCTGCTTTCATATCCTCAAGCCTTCTACCCGAAAGCCGTCCATAGTCTCTGTAACTTTCCACTGAAAAGAACACATCTCCATCCGCTTCATATGCATGTCCATTATTGATGAGGGCCTGAATCATCTGTATCATCTCTGATATATGTTCAGTGGCACGGGGTTCAATATCAGCTTTCTTTACATATAGGCTTCCCATATCCTCATAGAAGGCCCTGATATAGGTCTTGGCAATCTCTGAAGTGCTCTTTCCAAGCTCCTTTGCCCTGTTAATGATCTTATCGTCAATATCTGTAAAATTTCTCACATATGTAACCTTATATCCCTCTGCCCTCAAAAATCTTACAAACACATCAAAGAATATGGCAGATCTTGCATGCCCTATATGGCATAGATCATATACAGTGACACCGCATACATACATCCCTACCTTTTGAAAGTTAATAGGGAAAAATTCCTGTTTCTTTCTCTTAAAACTATTAAATATCTTAAAAGCCATATTAATGACCTCGCTTCATCTATTATCTTTATACACTATAACTACAGCATAGGCCTCTATAGCCTTACCTCTTCCCACATCACCCAGGCCTTCCCCTCTTTTAGGCTTTATATTTATCCTATCACCCTCAATCTTTAATACCTCTGAAAGCCTCTGTTTCATCTTTTCAACATAGGGGGAAAGTCTTGGGCTTTCTAAAACAATGGTGCTATCCACATTATTTATCCTAAATCCCTCCTTTTCCAAAAGAAGGACCACTTCTCTTAGCATTGAAATGCTTTCCCTTCCTCTGTTTTGAGGATCAGTATCTGGAAAGTGCATCCCTATATTGCCAGATGCAATGGCGCCTAAGAGTGCATCAATAATTGCATGAACCAGCACATCTCCGTCTGAGTGGGCAATAGTCCCTAACTCAGACGGGATATCTACTCCCCCAACTATAAGAGATCTCTTCTCTTTAAGGGGATGGATATCATATCCAAAACCCACTCTGTAATCCATATCCCTACAACTAATTACAGGAGCTACAATTTTTGCTGGAACATGTACTACAACCACTTCCCATGGAGGAAGAAAACCTTGTGTCACTTTTAAAACTAAAGGTGGAAATCAGCCTTTCCACCTCCTGAGCACTACATTTTGGACAGCTGATGCTCTCTACAGAGCCCATTACCAAATATTCAAATCTGTTATTACAGCTCTTGCATCTGTATTCATATATGGGCATAATAACACCTCACTAAAATTATTTTAAATTATGTCTTAAATTTTATATTATAATTTAATTAATATCTGGGAGCAATTCAAATCTATGGAACTTTCCATAATAGATATGGGAAACAGTTATATACCCGGGGTAATAGGGCAAATAACCAGACTCCATGCAGAATACTATTCTTCTTCCTTTAAAAACTTAATAATTGAATCTCTAAAGTAGTTAAAGTCTTTTAGGTTCTTTTTAACAATAGAAAGTATAATGGAGGGATCTATATCCTCATATTGATGAACCAATATGTTTCTAAATCGTGCCATTTTCTGGTAAGTATCAAGTCTATCCTTATCTAAGATATTATTATCAATGAGTATCTTAAACATATGTGAATAAGAAATTGGAGAAGGAAATCCCTTATCTGATATTATATGAGCAGCAATATCTAAACATGTCTCGATCATTATCTGTAAAGTCCTCTCAATTATCCTTTGAACTTTCCAGTTATTTATATAATCTTCATAGGAGATATTCTGATACTCTGAGATCTGTTTAATATAAAGTTCCAGTTTTGAAAGTTTGTTCATTATAAGAATCTTATCAACCACTAAGATATCTCCTATATAGGATTCTTCGCTCAAGTATTGAAAAATCCAGATACATCCTTATTGTCAAAGATTCAAATGCATGTCTAATAAAAGGGGCATTATCTGCAAGTATCTTCCTGTCCCTGATAATTCTAAATGCAAGGGGTAAAGGGGCCTTGTTCAGTATCACTAAGTCCACATCATCCCTTTTTAGTATATCACATATATCCACAAGAAGTGCTATCCTCTCTTTTTCAAAGTCACATCTCTTAAGATACACTGCAATATCTATATCGCTAAGTGAAGTTGTCTCCTCCCTTGCACAGCTGCCAAAGAGATATGCAAAAAGTACATCTCCATGCCCCTTAAAATAGGGAGAAAGGGCTTTCTTGATATCAGAGAACTTATCTCTTATAGCCTCCTTCACGCCTCATTCTCCCCAAATGCCTCAATCAGAGAGGCATATAATAGGGGAAACATTATCTCATGATGCCCCACAATATAATAGCCCTTCCCTCCTTCAAGGGTGGGCCTTGAAACCACATTATGCATTGCCCTATATTGCCTTATGAAATCCATAGTAAGTGTGGTAATATCCTTAACTCTGTATCCTAAGTTCCTCACCAAGCTAAGCGCCTTTAAAAATACCTCAGGTATAATAACAGCAGATCCCAGATTAATGAATACTCCGCCATCCAGATCTGAAATAAGTTTAGAAAATATTAAAAAATCTCTATGGGAGCACTTTCCAATGGAAGCTCCATCTACTTCGGGATGGATATGGATTATATCTGTTCCAATGGCAACATGGACTGTTATAGGTATGTCTAAATTTAGGGCATTTGAAAATATACTAAACTCCTTATAAGGAAAATCAGATTCAGCAATCCTTTTACCTATTGCCTGCCCCAGCCCCATGTCCCTTTCTGCTCCCCATCTTATAGCCTGATTTAAGAAGTGGCCTGTCTCTTCTGAAAGACCAAACCTTCCATTTCTAAGCTGTTCCCCCACATCTTCAGATGTCTTTCCAATCATTGCAATCTCTGCATCGTGCACAATAGAGGCACCGTTTGTGGCAATTGCAGTAATTATTCCCCTTTCCATAAGATCTATGATAATTGGGCTAAGCCCAACCTTTATGGGATGAGCACCCATACCCAATATTATGGGCCTTTTATCCCTATAGGCTTTAATAATCCTATCTCTTACTTCCAATAGCTCTCTGGCTGCCAATATCCTTGGAAGGGTCTCTATCCACTGCCTAAAACTTCCTCCCTTGCTCCAGCTCTTAGAAAAATCACTTATACTTACCTTGCTCTTTCGCTCGGAGAGAGGATATCTCTTAACATTACTTAGGTCTAAGGGCCTGATCTCCTTCATCTTTCTTTTCCTTTAAATAGGATATTATCTACCAGCTCACATATAACATGTCCCAAGAATATATGGGTTTCTTGTATTCTGGCAGTATTTTTACCCCTGATATTAAAGCTCATATCTGATACCTCTGAAAGCTCTCCTCCCTCCCCTCCACTAAATGCCACAGTATATATCTCCATCTCTTTTGCAACCTTAATGGCATTTATCACATTCCTTGAGCTTCCGCTTGTGCTTATGCCTATTAGGATATCCCCACTTTTCCCTAAGGCTCTTACCTGTTTTGAAAAGATATCCTCAAATGAATAGTCATTGCCAATACTTGTCAATATGGAACTGTCTGTTGTAAGAGCAATTGCAGGAAGAGGCCTTCTCTCTATAAGAAATCTGTTTACAAATTCAGCTGCAATATGTTGGGAATCTGCCGCACTTCCCCCATTTCCACATAGCATCAACTTATTTCCATTTTTTATTGAAATGGCAATCTTCTCAGATATCCCAATGATCTTATCAGCATACTCCTCTATTAATCTCTCTTTTGTCTTAATACTTTCAGACAATGCCTCTCTGATTATGCTCTCCATAGTATCTATCCTTATACCTCCTGCAATGAAAGTCTCAGTATTGCGTCTTTTAATGTATTAAGTTGAGCGTCTTTTACGGTTCTCATATCCAATATCACCCTTCTGTCTTCCACCCTTCCTATTATGGGAGGATCATAGGATCTCAACCACTCCTCCATATATGTATCTGAAAGTCTTTGAGGATAAAGGGAAAGGGATACACTTGGGATATCCATAAGAGGAAGGGCTCCACCGCCGGTCTTGGAAAAGACATCCTCAATCCGGACTTGGAAATTAGGGGTATTTAGCTTACCAATCCTTCTCTTTAGTCTCATCGCCCTCCTTTTGACCCTTTCATATGGTTCACATATCATTCTAAGTGTGGGAATCTTTTCAATGGCCATATCCTCATCCCTGTATAGTCTGAGTGTTCTTTCCAAAGCAAAGAGTGTGAGCTTATCAATCCTAAGCGCTCTTGCCAGTTGATTCTTCCTCAATAATTCAATCAGCTCCCCCTTTCCAAGTATTATGCCTGCCTGAGGGCCTCCCAATAGCTTATCACCGCTAAAGGTTATAATATCCACCCCTGCCTTAACACTTTCTTGAACCAGGGGTTCCTTCATCAACCCGTACTTTGAAAAATCCACAAAGCATCCGCTTCCCAGATCCTCCATCACTATCTTTCCATATCTCCTCCCCAGCTTCACCAGCTCTTCTATGGATACCTCCTCTGAGAATCCCACAATCTCATAGTTGCTCTTGTGCACCTTCAAGATTATGGAAGTATCTTCATCTATAGCATCTTCATAATCTTTAAGGTGGGTCTTATTGGTGGTTCCCACCTCCACCATCTCTGCCCCACCCCTTTTCATGACCTCAGGCATCCTGAAAGAACCACCAATCTCTATAAGTTCCCCCCTTGAGACTATCACCTTTCTTCCCCTTGCAAAGGTATCAAGGCAAAGCAGTACTGCTGCAGCGTTGTTATTAACCACCATTGCAGCTTCAGATCCGGTAAGCTCCTTTAGTATCTCTTCCACATGCACATATCTGCTTCCCCTTCTTCCCACTCTAAGGTCAAACTCCAAGTTACTGTAATTTGAGGCAATCAGGTGAAAATCCTTGACTACAGCATCAGAGAGCAAAGATCTTCCCAGATTTGTATGAACTATTATTCCTGTAGCATTTATCACAGGGATAAGGTTTGGCCTGGAAATCCTATCTGTCTCATCTCTTATGGAAGAGATTATACGAAGTAGATCAAGATCTTCCCCTTCAATTGATCCTCTCTTTATACCCTCTCTGATCTCTTCCAATACATTGTGTATTGCCTTTAAGATGAGGGACTGGGGATAAAGAGTGGCCAAGGATCTGATCTTTTCATGATTTAATAACCTATCTACTGATGGGATCTTTCTAAAAAGATGAAAATCAACCATATATCTCTCCTTTAGTCTTTCAGATATAATCAAAAAAGGGGGTATGGTCAAACCCAATTGATAAGATAGGAATTAAATTTGCACTTGAACTTTTACCTTTGAATGGCTATATAATCTTTTAAGTTGTGGTGGGTGTAGCTCAGCTGGTTAGAGCACTGGGTTGTGGCCCCAGAGGTCATGGGTTCGAGTCCCATCATCCACCCCATTTTTTATCTTGACAGTTATATTTATCTTTAATTAATTCTTCCCCTCAAAAGTTAAAAAAGACTAATTTTTTACTACCATTCCTAAGAATGAGGTATCGGGAAATAACTAAAGCCGCTCTTATCCTTGGTGTTATTCAAGGTATTCTAATGACAATGGCATTTACCTATGCAGGGCTTAAATTGGGATTTACAATGACAGGTTCCACAGTGGCTGCTATCCTGGGTTTCATATTTCTAAAAGGAATAATGAAAAAAGGAACCATCGTGGAAAATAATATAAATCAGACAGTAGCAAGTGCCATAAATATATCAAGCGCGGGGATAATATTTACCTTCCCTGCTCTTCTTCTTATGGGTAAGCCCTTCCCTTTGAGCTCATTAATTCTTGCAGCAGTAGCAGGCTCTTTTTTGGGTATTATGGTCATAATCCCCCTCAGAAGACAGATGATTGAACTGGATAGATTGAGGTTTCCTTCTGGTGTGGCTGTTTCAGCCATATTAAAGGCACCTGGTGCAGGAATGGAAAAGGGAAAGTTATTGATCTCTGGGGCAACTGTATCCATTGTTACAGTAATTCTTATAAAGACAGGTATTATACCTGATATGTTAAGGATTGGAGATTGGATAGGACTCCCAAGATATATGAATACTGCCATTTCCGTAAGCCTTATGAATTTTGGTGCCGGTTTCCTAGCAGGGAGGCCGGGGCTTCCATTTGCTCTTGGTGGGATTTTGGGATGGTGGGTGATATCTCCTGCCTCTCATCACTTAGGCTGGCTTTCTGCACATGTAACCAATCCAACACAATATTTCTACACCTCCCTTTTAAGACCACTTGGGATCGGAATGCTTATCGGAGGAGCTCTTATGGGGGTGGTGGTCTCATCCCCTGCCATATCAGCAGCAATTAGATCACTTGCAAGAGCAAAAGAAAGCAGTGGAATTTCAACCTCTGAAGAGCTCTCTTATAAAGTGATAATTGGAGCGATTATACTCTCGGCAGTAGTGTTATTCACCTCTTCCTATATGGTTAACCCACAAGGAGGTATCTTAATAGGGTTAGCGGTTGCCTTAATCGGGACTCTTTGGCTTGCCCTTGCAGGAATTATAGTTGCCCAATGTACAGGGATGACTGATATGTCACCAGTATCAGGCCTTGCACTTATTGCTGTGACCATGATACTGGCCATTAGTGGTGGTAATGTGGTTGTATCTGTACTGATAGGAGTGACGGTCTGTGTAGCGATTTCCCAATGTGCTGATATGATGCAAGATCTGAAGACAGGATTTTTGGTTGGATCAAGACCTAAGGCTCAGCAGATAGTCCAGGTCTTATTTGGTTGGATTGGCCCTGTAGTGAGTATCTTAACCGTATTACTTCTATGGCATACTCCTGATGGCACCCCAGGTTTTGGTCCTCAAAGTACTGCATGTATTAATAACACATCTGGTTGCCTTCCTGCACCACAGGCATCGGCACTAAAGGCAATGGTTGAGTCTGTTTTAAGTGGTAATGCTCCTGTTGAGAGGTACATTACCGGAGGACTATTAGGAGGTGTAATGTCCCTGCTTCCAGGAGGTGGACTTGGGGTATTGGTAGGACTTGCCATGTATCTTCCCTTTTCAATTACTCTTGGCTATGGAGTTGGATGCGTTGCCAATATGATGCTGGTTAAGAAAAAGGGTATATCGTGGTTTGAAAGTAAAGGAGTTCCATTTGCAGCGGGTCTGATTGTGGGTGAGGCACTTGCTGAACTTGGGTATTCATTCCTTGTTATGTTTGGAGTGTTTTAAATGAGGTATATAGGATATGGAATATTTATTTTCGGTATCTCAATTGGGTCCCTCTTTGCAGCAAGGCCTCAGATTAACTGGATACACCTGATTGGATGTGTGACATTGTCTTTAGTTGGGGTCATATTGATAAGATATGGAAGCACTACTGATATACATAGAGGTAGAGGTAAAGAGGAGCATTTTGATATTAAAGAGAGATTTTCATCCATATTAAATGCTGTAGAAGATCTCTGGAACCAATGGGATAGACTTTCTATAGATCAAAGGAAAGATAGGATTGAGCATATTCTGGGTCAGATTGCCACCTTTGCAGATAAAAGATCAGAGATAGTGTCTAAAATAGGCCATAGAAGATTCTCTGAGCTGTTTGTACCACTTGCCCAAGGAGAGAGAAATCTTAACAGAACCTGGTCTTCCCTTGTAGATGGAAATGAAAAGGAGGCCAAAGACTCTTTAAGTTCAGTAATTGCGGTATGGAAGAGAAGTCTGAATCTCAATTGACTATCCTTATTCTCCTTCCATACCTTTTTTTGACTGTCCCTAAGTGTCTGATATATTCTGCAAATACATCCCTTTGAAATCTTGAAGTATCATATCTAAAAAGACAACGCCTCAGCATATGATAACCATCACCACCTTCAGAAAGGTATGAATTAGTTGCAATGGTATAGACCTTTTTAAGATTCAATCTCTTACCTTTAATCTTTATATCTCTACATTCACCCCTTGCTCTATCTATCTCAAAATATATCCCATCGGATACCTGGGGGAATCCTCCATGTCCTGGAGGAAGGGTGGCGATATGCCCAAACATCTCTCTAAGATCCCTGCCACTGAGCCTTAGCACCACCACGGTATCATCAAATGGAAGGATCTCGTAGATCTTTCTCAATGTTATAGGGCCCCTGGGAAGATCCGCCCTGATACCTCCAGCATTTTGGATGGCAAAATCCACATTCCATCTCTTGGTGAAGTGGAGCATAGAATCTGCAATGAGATCCCCAAGAGGGGTCTCTGCCTCCCTGGAGCCCTTGCTTGAAAGGGTATGTTCCGCATATCCCACAATCTCAGAAAGCCTCTTTTCCACCTCTCTTACATAAGGAGATAAGAGCTTTAAAAGATTCCTGTCTTCAGGAATATGCCCATTCCTTCTATCTAAGTTTATAGGGATACATTTAAATTCCAGATCAAGATCTTTACTGCCATCCATCCAGATATCGGTCCTACCCATTACAAGTCCCCATTTCCAGGCCTGCAAAATAGGGATCTTTTTCTCACTATACCTGTTTTTGACCCATATGGGATGATCCATCTTAGTATGAGAATGTCCATCAATTATAAGGTCAATTCCATCTACCTCTTTTGCAAGCTGAATGGAGCCCTGCTCCCTATCGTCTTCATATATTCCAAGATGAGTAAGTGCGATGAGAAGATCACATCTCCTCTTGAGCTCAGGCACAATTCTATTTGCTGCCACTATGGGATCTTCTATCCTTAAGATCTTCCTTGTCTCTCTATCCAATGCACATAGGGAAAAGGGGGTGGTAAAACCCAGGATAGCTATCTTTTTCCCTTTTATCTCTTCTATAACATAGGGTCTTGATAGATATGATCCATCCCTTTTCAATAGATTTGCACTTATAAAGGGAAACTTGGCCCAATCCATCTGTGTCTTCAATACCGAAAGGGGATTGTCAAATTCGTGATTTCCCAGGGTCATAGCATCATAGCCTATGTAGTTATAGCCCAATATATCGGGCCTGGCACTGAAGAGATTGGACTCTGGCATTCCTGTATTTATATCCCCTGCATCTAAGAGCAATATCTCCCCTTCCCTCTTTCTAATCTCTTTTACCAAGGTCGCCCTTGCAGGAAGTCCTCCTACCCCTTTAAGACCTCTATAGGAATATTTAACGGGATGGCCGTGATGATCATTGGTATGTAGAATCACAATGTGAGTAGTACAAAGGAGGCAATCTGGGGCTATAATGAGTAACAGGATAATAAGGAGAGATATAAACCTTCTTTTCATAGTTTCAACTAAAAGATAAAATATTCCTATCTCGCATCACAGGGAGGTATCCTTGTGCTTAGGAGCCTCCTCTTTTCATCTGTAAGTGCAGGGGTTAGAGACCACCCCTTTTTACTAAATTCATCCCTCCTCTTTATCAAAAGCCAGTTTTCCTTCCCCCTTCCCTTCATCATAAGGAGAGTGAACCCCCCTTTTAAGATCCTTCCATTTAGTTCAAGGACAAGCTTTCCCTTTTCAAATTCCTGCAAAGGATCTTCACCTTCAAGGAGTTTAAAATCACCCTTATCCCATATTACCACCTCTCCAGCTCCATAGTGTCCTTCAGGGATAATTCCTTCAAAATCCATATATTCCAATGGATGATCCTCCACTAATACAGCCAATCTCTTCTGTGTTGGGTCAAGGGATGGCCCTTTGGGAATGGCCCACGATTTTAAAACACCTCCGATCTCCAGTCTAAAGTCATAATGAAGTTTTCGGGAGTGATGTTCCTGAACCACAAATCTATGGCCTTGTGCAGCTATGGATTCTTTTATCCCCATGGAAAGATTAATCCTAATCCAGTATATTAAATCCCTGCTGGCTAAGTTCTGATCTTATATTGTCCATATTCAGGGTGGAGATTCTAAAATAATATACCCTCCTCAGTTCATTCCTCTCTTTTAGGGATATATTAATTATCTCACCACCATTTTCCTTTATAATGGAAAGCGCCTTTAGAAATGAATGGTTATCATTACCTATTTCAAGTTCAATGGAATGGGTGGAATATAGCATACCCAATATCTCAATAAATGCTCTCAATATATCTGACTCTGTGATTATCCCAACCAAACGCCTACCTGCCACAACGGGTATTCCTCCTATCTTATTTTCATAGATCAGCCTGGCAGCATGTTCTACATCATCTTCAGGAGAAACAGTTATGGGATTCTTGATCATCAGATCAGAGAGCGTTATATCGCTTAGCATGGAAGGAATGAGACCCTGCTTAAGATCTGCCAGTGTCAAAAATCCTTTAAGATTATTTTTATTATCCACCACTGGAAGATGTCTTATACGATTCTTTTTCATCACGGTAATGGCCTCATCAATGGTGGCATCTTCTTTGATGGTGATGGGATCTGGAATCATCAATGTTCGTATCTTCATATCTTATCCTTGAGACCTTTGCTTAAACCCCTTTTTACGCTGGGGGTTATACCCCCAGACCCCCAAAAAATTAACTTAAAATAACCCATAATTACAGCCTCTTTCTGAGAGCTTTGAAAAATTCAAAGCTCTCTCCTTGAAATGAATTATCCTCTTTTGTAAGATGCCTTTAAGTAAGATATATGTCAAGAAAATAGCATATTATGAAAGTAGAAATCAGACTCTATGCCACTCTTAATAAATATGCTCCCAGAGGGTCTCAGGTCAACCATATCGAGATTGAAAATGGCAAGAAATTAAAGGATTTAATCAAGGATCTGGGTATTCCTGAGGAACAGATAAAGCTCATATTTATAAATGGTATCCATGCAAGTGGAGATGAGATATTGAAAGATGGAGATAGAATTGGAATATTCCCTCCCATTGCAGGGGGCTAAAAATATACCGAGTTTTAAATTGTCTTTCCATTTTATTGATAAAATAAATATACTTATTAGCTATAAGCTCAGAGAATAAATAAGGAGGTAAAAGGATTTAATGATTACACAAGCTGAATTAAAACAGTTGATAAAAGAAAGTATTAGAGAAGTCTTAAAAGAGGAAAGACTGACTCTTTATGAAACCCTTACCTCTTATGTATCTGATAAAGAGATGAAAGAGATTGAGCGGAAACTTCCATCTTCCTCTTAATTTGATGAAACTGAATTTAAGGATATGACTCAGTGAATAAATGAAGGTTAAGTTTAGTAAAAGATCATTAAATTTTTTAAATGAGCTAACAGAAAAAGAGAAGGAAAAGATAAGGTTAAGGCTTAAAAGGTCTCCTGCAACAACAAAGAATATATTGGAATTACTTAGACGAATCATCAATTTTGTGGTTAAAAAGAATCTCTGTGAAGGAATAAGTTTTAAGATTCAAATGCCCAAAGTAAATAACCTTAAGACTGAGACCCTGACTCCTGATCAATTAAATAATCTGATCAAAGCAATAGAGGAAGATCCTCATCCTTATGCTGGTCCCATGATGCTCTTAGCCTTATATACAGGAATGAGACGGGGAGAGCTATCTAAACTCAAATGGGAAGATATTGATTTTGATCATGGCTTCATCCACATAAAAGATCCTAAAGGGGGTAAAGATCAGACCATTCCTCTTAATGATGGAGCACGAAAAGTGCTTGAAGATATACTTAGGACAGATAGCCCTTATGTATTCCCAGGTAAAAATGGAAAACAGAGAACCTACATTCAGCAACAGGTAAATAGAATCAAAGAGAAGGCAGGACTTCTTAAGGATTTTAGACCTCTTCATGGACTAAGGCATGTATATGCCTCTCTTTTAGCTTCAAGCAGTTCCAAAAGAGGCACAAAAGTATGAGTAGCATAGCGGTCTCTAAGAATAATGTTCCAATCAGATTGCCAGATGAAAGATGGATACATATTGTAGAAAACCATGATGATATGGCAGGGCATTACCATGATGTTCTTTCTGCCATAGAAGAGCCAGATTATATCATCAAAGGATATAGGGATGCCTTAATTGCACTGAAAAAGGTATCTGAAATAAAGTATCTTGCAGTAGTATATAAAGAGCTAAGTGCTGTTGATGGCTTTGTCATAACCAGTTATTTTACAAGTAAGATAAAATTAGAAAAAGAGGTGATATCATGGAAAAAGAAGTAATAACCCAAGAAGCCTTTAATCATATATTTGATGCTACTCCCCATATATTAAACTTTCCATCGCATAGGCTTGTTATTGATTATGACAAGGAGGCAGATGTATTGTATATCAGCTTTGAAAGACCTCAAAGGGCAACAGATTCTGAGATGCTGGACAATGGCATAATAGTTAGATACAGAGGTGATAAGATAGTTGGCTTGACGATTCTTGATGCATCCAAAAGAGGAAAAGAGGATAAATAGAAGTAAACATAACTTGCAAAATTTTATGGAGAAGAAACTAAAATATTTTACTTAAGTTTGACAGTTAGTAGCGTAAAGAAATAGGTAAATATTCTGTAAGATCATATAGTATCAACAGAGGATATTATGAATAGGATACCTCTTACCCTTTACCCCGTAGGAATTCAACAAGATGCAAATATTTTACTGCCTTACAATCTGCTCTTCTAACTGGAGTTTCTCTAAGAAACATAAATACCTAATAGAAACTTACATTGCATAAGTCAAGAAAAAATAACAAAATCCTGTAACTACAACTTTTTGAATCTGTAACAGATATAAAATGATCTAACTTATTGATTTATTTAGATGTGCAATCCAAAAATCAGTAAATTTTTAACTACTAACTGTCAAACTTAGGTTTTAGAGGATACCTGTTTTTTTATATAGTCTTCCACTGCCGCATGAAGGGTCTCAGCGGCAAGCATTGCACAGTGTTTGTGAGTATCGGGTAATCCCCCCAGGGCCTCTTCAATATGGGATGAGTCTATCTCAATTATCTCATCAGGACCTTTCCCCTTAGAAAGTTCTGCTGCCATAAATATGGAATTAAGGCTATACATACACCCATCTGTCCAGTAAGAGCTTTCCACCACCTTGTTATCCTTAAACCTCAAACAGAGTTCCATAGTATCACCGCACTTACCCGTCAGCTTAGCCTTTCCGCTTGGATGCTCCACATGTGGATGAAGGATACTAACTAATGACCACACCCCTATCATTATCAAAAAGAGTATTATACCACCAACCAGATATCCCATTGGCTTAGCCTTCAAGAACCTCTGAACTATAATAATGATAAAATCAAACGAAGAAAATTCAAGCATCATTAGACATCATAGACTTTAGTAGAGAAAAATTATAAAAAATAAATTATTGTTGATTATATTAATAAATTGAATTATAAGAATCTTTTAATTTTTTAAAAAGAAAGGGGGTGAAATGTTTAATATTCTGTCTATTGGCTAATGTGGGGTCTTTGATATATTAACTTAATGCCTCTTAGAAGAATAAGGAGGTGTAAAGATGAATTCCCTTTTGGTATTGGTTTGGTGGGCTATTGTTGTGGCCATAGGATATTGGGTGTATGCCCGTCATGTGGCCAACAACATATTTCAAGTGGACCCCAAAAGGGCAACTCCTGCAAAGATGTATATGGATGGTGTGGATTTTATGCCTGCAAATAAGAATGTGCTTTTTGGTTTTCAGCTAAATTCCATTGCAGGAGCGGCTCCCATAATCGGTCCCATTGTGGCATTGCAGTGGGGATGGATACCAACACTTCTTTGGTTAGGTTTGGGAGTATTCTTTATTGGATGGTTTCAGGATTTTTCAAGTGCAATGGTATCCATTAGAAATGATGGTCAGACCTTTGGAGCACTTGGTTACAAGTTGATCTCCCCACGGGCAAGAAAGATACTCCTTACCTTTGTATATTTCTATCTCCTTCTGATTGCATGTGCCTTTGGACATGTAATTACAAGGGGTATAAGTGGTAATCCTTCACTTCCTTTTCCTCTGCTTGTGGTAGTAGGGGTGGCATTTCTTGTGGGTCATATGATATATAGGGCAAGGACAAATATCTTACTTACCACAGTTATTGCCATATTCCTTATATTCTTTTCCATATGGCTTGGGACAAAATGGCAGATAAAGCTAAGTTATAATCTGGTACTGATCTGTATTCTCATATTTGGATATTTCAGTTCCATTTTGCCAGTTTGGAGATTCATACAACCTTATAATTACTCATCTGTATATGTGGTATATTTTGGAATAATTGCAGGGGTATTGGGAATAATTGTAGGTCATAAACCCATGACCCTTCCTGCATTTACTGGCTGGAGCACAAAGATAGGTCCACTATGGCCCCTGCTCTTTGTTACAATTGCATGTGGTGCTATTTCTGGATGGCATAGTCTGGTCTCAAGCACTGCCACTTCACGACAGATTGAAAATGAGCTGGATGTAAGGCCTGTGGCAGGAGGTGCCATGTTTGCAGAATTTACGATCTCTATTATTGCTGTAATTGTGTGTGCCACTGCATTTGGAAGCAAGGCAGAATATGTAAAAAACCTGAGTAATCCTGTTGGTATATTTGTGGGAGGTCTTGGTGGTGCTCTCAAGAGTCTTGGATTTTCCCTCTCTTTTTCAAAGGCTATGGCTGGTATGATGATTATAATACTTGCTCTCACAATCATAAATCTTGTGTTTCGTTTCATGAAGATTGCAACTGCTGAACTTCTGGGTGAGAGTATAGGAATTGCTAAAAATCCCCATATAGCCACTATTGTGGCTCTGATTATCACATGGATCCTGGTAAAGACCGGAACCTGGCTCTATGTGTGGGTTCTTTTTGGTGGAGCAAATCAGTTAATGGCAGGATTTGCGCTGCTACTAATCACCCTGTATCTGGTTCAAAAATCCAGAAACTATAAGGTTGCCATATATCCCATGTTCTTTATGTATGCAACCACTGTTTCAGCCCTTTTCTATACAGCGTTTTTTAAATTGATACCTGCTGGATTTGCTGGAAAGAAGGTATTTGGAAATCTCTTTGCAGCTGCTATTGCAATTCTGCTTATAATTCTTGCGCTTATCCTTGCATATGACGGATATAAGGCCTTTAAGAGGTTTAAGGAAGAGACGGTGGAGGTATCTACAACCACCCAGGAGGTGGAGGCCTAAACTTTAATTTTTAGGGATAGGGGACTCTGTGCCCTATCCCTTATGGAAGATAAAGATGAAGACAGGATTTTTTAAGAAGATTGGAGATATACTAAAGGGAATGCTCTTTTATGAATATACCCAGAGCCTCTATCTGGGTAAAAAGAGTAAAGAGGACCTATTTAATCTGATTCTCTATGGTCAGCTTATAGGTATTCCCATATTTATGAATTTTTATAGTATGAAATTGATGCCATATCTGGTAAAAGAGATTCATGAGTGGAGATTTAGGATTCTTAGGGAAAAGGATATATTTGAGTTAATTTCAGATTGAGGAGGTATCCTTGGGAATGGGTGATAAAAAGGGTAAGAAGAAGAGATCCGGAGGAATATTAGGCTTTTTAAGGGATTTTACCTATGGAATGGCAACTCATGGAATGGCAAGGCATGCGCTTAAGACCAGATCCAGTATGGAACATCTGTTTATACTTATTACTATGGGAGATATGCTGGGAATTCCCATACTTCCCCCATACTATTCTCTCAGACTTCTTCCCTATGTGGTCCCTCAGATTACTACCTGGAAGCGAAGGATGTTAAGAGAAAAGGATTTTGTGGATAGCCTCTATTAGATAGAAAGGAGTAAATGATGTCATTTGCAGATGAACTCTTAAGGTATCCTGAGCGTAGATACATCATGTTTGGTGGAAAAGGGGGGCTGGGGAAGACATCCTTTTCTGCCGCAACCGCATATTATCTTGCAAAGAAGGGGAAGAAGGTATTGGTCTTTTCGGTGGACCCTCAGGCATCATTAAGTGACATATTTGAAAGGGATATATTTGGAAAAGGAAATGTGGAGATAATGCCCAATCTCTTTGCCTGTGAGGTAGATGCAGACAGGAGGATAAGAGACTATCAGGAGGAGATAAGGAAAAAGATAATGGATATGTATGGGATGAAGAAGATACCTGAAGAGATTGAGAGCTATATAAAGGCCTCTTCTGCAGAACCTGCAATGGAAGAGAGTGCCATATTTGATGCTGTGGTGGACATAATTGTAGAGGGAGGATTTGATTACTATATCTATGATCTGGTCCCCTTAGGACATGCCCTTTACTATCTTAGTATGGCATCTATCTATGATGCATGGCTTGAAAAGATCACCCAACTAAGGGAACAGATGAGGGAATATGATAAGGCAATAGCCACCATGAAGAGGGAAGAGGTAACAGAGGAGGATCAGATCTATAAAGAGCTTCTCTATATAAAAAATCGAATAGGAACATCTTCTAAGATCATGACCGATAAGGAAAAGACCGCATTCTTTTTTGTTATCACCCCGGAGCGTATGACCATTGCTGATACTGAAAAGGCTGCCACTCTATTTAGACGCTATAATGTTCCAATTGCAGGATATTTAGTAAACAGGGTTATTGATAAGGGCCTTTTGGAAAGAGATATTCCCGATTATCTGAGAAATAGGATATTGTCTCAGGATGAGGCTATGGACGAGATAAAGGATAGATTTGGAAATCAGGTTATTACAACTGTTCCTGAGTTTGATTCTGAAATTAAGGGTCTTGAAAGTATTAGAAGGCTTGCAGAAGCAATGTTTGAGGAGAGTTTAAGATGAATAAATTAAAAGAATATTTAAAGGAGCATCCAGATCTTAAATATACCTATTTTGGTGGAAAGGGTGGAGTGGGAAAGACTGTGGTGGCCGCTGCCATGGCACTGTGGATGGCGGAACAAGGTAAGAGGACCCTGCTTGCATCTACAAATCCGGTGCACAGCCTATCAAATCTCTTTCAGATGGATGTGTTTGGAAGGCCAGTAAAGATCCCTGATGCAGAAAACCTCTATGTTCAAGAGATAGATACAAAGGATGTGATAGAGAAGTCAAAAAAGGAGATAAAGGAAAAGATAAGCTGGTTTTTAAAATATGCCGATATCCCAACTAAGGCAGATGACTTTATTGAATCGGCCACAATGAATCCTGCATTTGAAGAATCGGCCATGTTTGAAAACATGATAAATATTATATTTGAAGACCAATTTGAGTTTTATGTATTTGATACTGCTCCCACGGCTAATGCAAGAAGACTCTTGGGAATGTCCAAGATCTATACCCTCTGGGTAAATAAGATGTTAAAGAGCAGAGAGGAGGCAAAACAGATAAGGCTCTCCCTCTCTTTTAGAAAGAAGAAGGTGGAAGATGAAGAAGATCCTCTCCTTAGCTATCTTACCACCTTTAGGGACAGGATTTTCAAGATGAAAGATATACTGACTGATGAGCAAAGGAGTGCCTTCTTCTTTGTAACCTTGCTTGAATCCCTCCCTATCGCAGTAATTAGAAGATTTATAGGTTGGTTTAGGGAATTTGGAATACCCATTGGAGGAGTTATAGTTAACCAGGTAATAGATAAGGAAAAGGTGGGAGAAAGTGAAGTGGAATTTGTTCAAAACAGGATTAGGATGCAGGAAAGATACAGAAAGGAGCTACAGGATAGCATCGGAAATGTCCTATCGGAGATTCCGCTGTTTGAAAAAGAGATAAGGGGGCTTGATATGGTAAAGAGAGTAAGTGAAGAGATGTTTTCTCCTTAAAACAGCACTTCAGTATGCGATCTTATAAAATATTATGCCTAAGTATTCATGTATTGCACGATATGTATTTAAAAAATTATGTGGTAAAAAGTCTTTCCAGATATACTCTTTTCCTGGGGAGGTAAAAAAATTAGCAGGAAATGGAATAATATCCATACCTGCCCTCTTAAAGCAAAATATGGCCCTTTTCATATGATATGCAGATGTGATTAAAAGTGCCTTTTTAAATCCCTTCTTTTTACAGATTAATGCAGAATACCTGGCATTCTCCCACGTATCCTTACTTCTTTTTTCAACTATGATCATAGAATCTGGCACCCCAAGGTCCAAAAGGAATCTCCTTACAATCACATATTCAGGTGTCCTTTTCTTAAAGGGCTGCCCCCCGCTTATAATTATGGGAATATGGAACTTCCTGAATGCTCTTACACAGGTAAGGATCCTTCCCTGCATTTCTAAGGTTGGAATTCCGGCCCCTGTCATATCCGGAACATCGTCAATTATACCTCCTCCCAGAAGCACAATACAGTCTGCCAAAGGATCTTTGGGAAATCTGAGCCCTTTTTCAAGGCCAGATAGCATTAAGTCAGATACCGGAGGAATGGAAAGTGCCCAAATAAGAGTAGCAATAATTAAATTAAAGATTGCTACTTTTTTACTCTTTTTAAACGTATAGATACAAGATAGGATAAGGAGGGGAATAAATACCCCAGGTGGCATTAAAAAGGGTGTTATAATCTTTTTTAGATAGAATAACATATTCAATACCCTCTTTTAAAATTTTTAATTGTGTTTTTATCTCCATCTAATTATTCTTACAGCGGGATATATCAGATGAAAGAGAGAAATTCCATAGAAGATATGTACCTTCCGCTCGATCCTAAGCTAAATTTTCTACCTCAAAATTTTCAAAATGTTCATCTTATGGGAATAGGTGGTGTGGGCATGTCTGCCCTTGCAGGTATGTTAAAATATATGGGAAAGAGGGTTACTGGATCTGACTCAGTCCTATATGAGCCTTCAAAGGGAATCTTAGAGAGACTATCTATCAAAGTTTATAGCGGTTATGGGCATAATAATTTAAAAGATAGGCCCCATCTTACAATTGTTGGAAATGTGATTAGAAGGGAAAACCCTGAGGTAGAGCAACTATCCAAATTAAGAATACCCTATCTTTCCATGTCACAGGCAATAAAGGAGATATTCCTTAAAGATAAGTTCTCAATCGTAATATGTGGAACCCATGGAAAGACCACAACCTCATCTCTGTGTTCCTGGGCATTGGAGTGTGCAGGATATTCACCAAGCTTTTTTATAGGGGGTGTGCCCAAAAACTTTCCCTTTCATTTCAGAGTGGAAGATTCCCCATATTTTATTATTGAAGGCGATGAATATGATAGCGCCTTTTTTCAAAAGAGGCCCAAATTCTTAGACTACATACCCCAGATTGTCATTCTTACCTCAATTGAATTTGACCATGCAGATATTTATCGGGATCTTGAAAGCATAAAAGAGGGGTTCAGAATGCTGATTAGAGATATACCTAAAGAGGGAGTTCTTATCTTAAACGGAGAAGATGAAAATATAAGAGAGGTAGCACAAGAGGCTGTATGCAAAACGATAACATACGGGATAAGTAATAAAAATAATTGGTATTTTAAATACTTAGGAATTAAAAACAATTACTCTCTTTTCAATGTATATAAAGATGGTAGGCTCTATTCAGAGGTTAAATCCTCTCTATATGGTATACATAATATAACAAATATAACGGCAGTGGCTGCGTTGTGTGGATATCTGGAAATACCAGATTCCCTGTTTAAGGAGGCAATGGAGAGCTTTTTGGGGGTCAGAAGGAGGCAGGAAGTGGTGGGAGAGGGGAGAGGAATAACCATAATTGATGATTTTGCACATCATCCAACAGAGGTAAGAGAGACCATTAAGGCGGTGTCAGATAGATTTAGGGGAAGGAGGATTATTGCCATATTTGAACCAAGGTCAAATACAAGTAGAAGGGATATATTCCAAAAGGATTATATAGATTCTTTTGATAAGGCAGATATTATTGTTATTCCTGACCCTTACAGAAAAGATGACATTCCTGAGGGTGAGAGATTTTCATCTGAACTTTTGGCAAATCGCTTAAGAGCTAAAGGAAAGGATGCCCTATATATTCCAACTGCAAAAGAGATCTTTAAATTTCTAAAGTCAGCACTAAGGGCTGGGGATGTGGTTATATTTATGTCAAATGGCTCCTTTGATCATCTCCCAGAAAAGATAGGGAAATTTCTCTCCTAATCCACCTCTTTTATTATATGGATCTCCATTGGTATAGAGCCTGAAGAAGATGATGACTCCGATTTTAAGGTTATATCTTTTTTAATCTCTACCTTCTTATCAACAGATTCCTTTCCAAGAGCAAGCTCTTTTAGCAATTTAACTATCTCTTTATAGTCACCTCCAGATATCTTACCTTTTTCCACAATCTTTAATATCTCTTTATTGGCTGTCTCTTATACACATCTCCGAGCCCACGAGACTAGGCATGATCTCGTATGCCGTCTTCTGCTTG
>CBFDUE010000004.1:0-79742 GCA_965613025.1 uncultured bacterium | reverse complement strand
TGCTTCAGCTCCTTCGGAGCTTCGCAATGACATGTTGCTTCGCTTCGCTCGCAATGACAGGGGTCTGGTCTCCGACCTGGAAGGTCTCCGCCCCAGAGGGGGGTGTAACCCCCAGTGTAAAGAGGGGTTATGCAAAGCTCTCAAGTAAAACAGTGAAAGGAGGTGAACCCCCATGTGTTGTCAGCGTGAAAGCGGTTGTCAATTTCCAGAAAGACTAAAGGGAAAACCGGAGGAGTGTACTCCTGAGCAAATCAAGGAATGTCATGGGGAGACAGCAGAGCATCCCTGCGTAGACTCAAAGCGGGAAGAATGAGTCTATGCCCCTCCCCCTTTTGTTGCCCATTGTGTTTCTTGCCTCTTGTATTCTGACTATGGTGGGGTTAGGGGGAGGGTTGATCTTTTCACCTCTCTTTATCCTGTTAAAATTCCCCGTAACTACCGCTGTATCCGCCTCTCTTTTCCTGAATGGAATTGCCGCCACCTCCGCTGCCTACACCTACTTTCGTAAAAGAATGGTGGATGTAAGGATTGGCCTTCCCCTCTTGATAGCCTCCACTCTCTCCGCCCCTTTGGGTGCTATGATAACCACTCGCATCAATCTCCGTATCTTTATGATCGTTCTAGCCCTGGTCATTATCGCCGCGGCTCTCCGCATGCTTTTCTCCAAAAAGACTGAAATGGAGGCAGTGCCTGTGGGGACCATAAAGAGAGTCGTGGGTGGCGCTGGCATAGGGGCTCTCATAGGTCTGATGGCGGGACTCCTGGGGATAGGTGGCGGTGTCTTCATTGTCCCTCTCCTCATTTATTTTTTGAAAATTCCCACCAAGACTGCTGCGGCCACTTCCATATTCATCGTGGTCTTCTCCTCCTTCAGCGGTTTCGTAACTCACGTCTCCCTTGCAAAGACAGAATGGAAATTCATTCTCACCACAGCACTCTTCTCCTTTGCAGGGGGTCAGATTGGATCTCGCATCATGGCGGAGAAGTTGAAAGGACGCACCGTGCGGCAGATATTCGGAGTTGTGCTATTGCTCTTTGCCTTCAAACTGATTCAACGGGCATTCTTGTAATCATGCCCCTCATATTCCTTGCTGATTTGACCACCAAAGCCATTAACCCGGCATGCAGGATCCAGGTGGACAGGAAAAAAGGAAATTTTCGACTGTGGATAAAAAAGATGAAATTGTTATCAATCAAAAACTAAAAATATACGGGGTCCCAGCTTATAAGTTTATCTTGAAAATCTTTTGATAAATTCATAATAAACTAAAATTAATTTTTGTTATTGATCCATTCATTGATAAGGCGAGGTAGTTATGGGATTAAATACAATAGAAAAATGGGAATTGATCAATTCCAAACATCTGGGTAATTTTAAGATATTTTCTGTGTATCATGAAAGATCAAGATCTCCACGGACAGGAAAAGTTCATAGTTTTTATGTCCTTGATTCTCTTGATTGGGTAAATATCATTCCCATTACCCCTAAACGGGATGTGGTCTTGATTAGACAATACCGTCATGGGACAAAAGAGATTACTTTTGAAATTCCAGGTGGCATTATTGAAAAGGGAGAGGACCCCCAAAGAGAGGCACTCAGGGAATTAAAAGAGGAAACCGGTTATGAACCCCAAAAAGTGGTCTCTTTGGGATATGTGCATCCCAATCCTGCCTTTTTAAATAATAGATGTTTTACATTCCTTGCATTGGATGTAGAATTAAAAGGAGGGCAAGACCTGGATGAAAAAGAGGATATTGAAGTGGTTTTAAAACCCCTTACCACGATCCCAAAGCTAATAAAGGAAGGCGTTATAACACATTCACTTGTATTATGCGCCTTTTATCGGTTATTCATGGAATATGGGCTTTGAGAAGATTCTATTATCTCATTTATCTTTCTTTCTAATTCTCCAATTCCATCTATTATAATCTTTACATATTCTTTATAGGAAGAATCTCTTTCTAAAAGCTTCTCTAACCGCTTTGCAAATCCTCCCACAATGGTTAAAGAATTTCTACATTCATGAGCTATCCGTTGAGATATTAGACAAAAAGCCGCTAATCTCTCTGCTTCTATTAGTCTTTCAGTCTTTTCTTTTAGCTCTTTTGTTCTTTCCTCTATCTTTGCCTCTAATTCCTTATTAAAATTGTAGATCTTATCATATAGTTGGGAGATCCTTATAGCAAGCCCTATCTGGCTTCCAACTGTGTAGATAACATCATTAAATCGTTCATGAAAATAGTTCTTCCTCTTTGAGGAGGTCACTAAGACCCCAATAGTCTCTCCTTCCACTTTAATAGGTGTTATGGCAAAAGACTTAATCTCTTTTGTTATCAGGTGATCTTGATAGATTGAACGATCAATTGTGTCAGTGTCATTAATTATTATTATCTTTCCAGTCAAAAAGCATTCGCCAGAATATGTATCTATTGTGGGTTCATGTGATGCTTTGTCAATAAAATTTTTGCTAAGCCCTTTTTGACTCTTTATCCTCAATTTGCCATCCTGATCCAGCAGTTTAATAGAACATGAATCCAGTTTGAATTCCTCAAACAATAGATCCACAATGCCATCCAGCACATGTTGAGGATGTAGGAAAGAAGAGACTAATCTTGTTATCTCATATAGTATTCTTACCTTTTGTTCAGCCTCTTGAAGCTGTCTCTTTAATTTATTCATATAGGGACTCTTATATAAAAAGGCATATTAAGCCCTGATTTGCCCAAAATAATAATTTTTAAAGCATGAAGATAACCAACCCCTATAAAGCTCATGGACAAAATTATTTTTAGAAATTTAAAAACTTACACGCAAAACACTCCTTAAAG
Source organism: uncultured bacterium (assembly GCA_965613025.1). Taxonomy (GTDB): domain Bacteria; phylum Desulfobacterota; class DSM-4660; order Desulfatiglandales; family JALVMZ01; genus CAYTXJ01. Next base: position 76,913 of record CBFDUE010000004.1, on the reverse strand, counting down.
CCCCTTTACCAATGGGAATGGAATAAGGCTGGGGCGGGAAGAAGCTCAGGGCTTAGCAGGACTTAGGTATGGAAGTATATGATAGGGTCCTATTTGGCCTCTATCTTTTCTATCAGATGTCCCTGAGGAGTTGACTCCCATAGCACCACTACCCTATCCCCTATTTCAAAGTCGCCTAATGAGACTTTCTTCCCATCTTTAATTAAAATAGCACCCTGCTTTATAGGCCCTGCCACAGTAAAATTCTTTCCATCCATTGGAACTTCAATTACAACTGTCTTATATGGAATATCTATGGCAGTAATCTTACCTTCCATTATATATTTCTTTGGTTGTGCCCACAAAGAGACAGAAAGGAATAGAATAAAAATTAATACAGCAACCAAAAGAGAAAATCCTTTTTTCATCCTGCTTCCCTCCTTCTTCTTTTTTCTTTTAATTTATCCCAATGGGAAGTTTAATTCAAGTGGTTTAGATAAGTGGATTGACTTTATATAACTATTTCATTATATGGGTAAAATAATATGATTAAAAACACTTCTCTCTTTAGTCAAAATTTTTCAAGAAGGGGCTTTTTGGCCTTAATAACAGCGTTATTCTTTAATATCCGTAGTATCTGTCAGGGAGCCTTCTGGAATATATTTAAGTCTAAAAGGAGGGTGATAGATATGAAATTGCCTTCGCCTCTCTTTGATGGAAGAATTTCAGTGGAAAATGCTATAAAGAGGAGGAGAACCATTAGGTCCTTCAGAGAAGAGCCTTTAAAATTAGAACATCTATCTCAACTACTTTGGGCGGCTCAAGGTATTACAGAGGAAGGAGGTTTTAAGAGGGCGGCACCATCCGGTGGAGCACTATATCCTATGGATGTATATGTGGTAGTTGGAAAGGGTGGAGTAATTGGGCTTTCTGAAGGGGTGTATCACTATGAACCTGAAGGGCATCTTATAAAGTCAGTGAAGGAAGGGGACCTAAGGGTTGCACTTGCCAGGGCATCACTTTCACAGATGTGGATGGCACAAGGTCCTGTCATGTTTGTTATTACTGCTGAATATAGAAGGATCTGTATCAAGTATGGGGACAGGGGGATAAGATATGCAATAATTGAAGCGGGACATATCGGGCAGAACCTGTTTTTACAGGCAGAGGCATTAGGACTCAGAGCCGGTATTGTAGGTGCATTTTATGATAGTGATGTAATAGAAGTTTTGGGAATTCCCAAAAACCACGAACCCCTTTTGATTATGCCTATCGGTTGGGAGAGATAATCAACTTAAGTTACTGATATATTCCATATTCTTACATATATTCATTGCAAAGGTTGAACAAGAGACTTCTTCTGCCTCATCCATGAGTCTTGCAAGATCATAAGTAACCTTCTTAGAAAGAAATGTCTTCTTTAACCCCTCTTCTATAAGATGGGATGCCTCTTTCCATCCCATAAAATCCAGCATCATACATCCACTTAAGATTAGAGAAGAGGGATTTACCTTATCAAGCCCTGCATACTTAGGTGCAGTTCCGTGTGTTGCCTCAAATATGGCATATCCCTTCTCATAATTTATGTTTGCACCGGGTGCGATCCCAATTCCACCCACCTGGGCAGCCAATGCATCGGATATATAGTCACCATTTAGGTTGGTGGTTGCAATAATATCAAATTCATAAGGTCTTATTAGAGAAAACTGAAAGAATGCGTCTGCAATGGCATCTTTAATGACGATCTTGTCTGAAGGGGGCTCCCCATCTATCTCATCCTGAAGCACCACATGATCACTGAACTCTCTCTTTGCAAGCTCAAAGCCCCAATTCCTAAATCCTCCCTCAGTAAATTTCTGAATATTACCCTTATGAACCAGGGTAACACTCTTTCTATTATGCAAAATACAGTATCTTATGGCAGCCCTTATAAGCCTTTCTGATCTTCGTCTGCTAATGGGTTTAATCCCAATGGAAGAATCTTCAGGAATCTTCCATCCATAGGTCTTTTCTAAAAATAGCCTTAACTTTTGTGTCTCTTCTCTCCCCTCCATAAGCTCATATCCAGCATAGACATCCTCTGTATTTTCTCTAAATACAACCATATTAACCCTTTGGGGCTCTTTTACAGGAGAAGGGACTCCTGGGAAATATCTTATGGGCCTGACACATGCATAGAGATCCATAATCTGCCTGAGTGCCACATTAATACTCCTGATCCCACCTCCTACAGGTGTGGTAAGTGGGCCTTTAATAGCAATTCTATACTGCTTTATGGTATCTATGGTCTCTTTGGGAAGCCACTCCCCTGTCTCCTTATGGGCCTTTTCTCCTGCCAGAATCTCTTTCCAGATTATCTTTCTCTTCCCTTTATAGCTCAGTTCTACTGCCCTATCTATTACCATTGAGGTGGCCTTCCATATATCAGGCCCAGTTCCATCCCCTTCAATATAGGGAATAATTACAGAATCAGGCACCAATAAGTTACCGTCTTTAAATCCTATTATTCCTCCTTCCATCAGTTTACCTCTCCCTTAATCTTCTAAAACAGGCTCAAATCGGATGGCCTCTCCAATGCATAGTCCATCTGCACACACCGGCAAAAGCCCATATTCTATCCTCCTAAAACACATATCGCATTTAATTGCCTTCTCTTCATCAATCCATATGGCATCATAGGGGCAGGCTTCAATACAGAGTCCACAACCAGTGCATCTCTCCCTATCTATCAGCACTATACCATCTTCTCTCTTATATATGGCCTCTTCAGGGCAGGCCTCAGCACATTCTGGTTCCTCACAGTGTCTGCACACCCTTAATCTATAGATAAATTCCATATTACCATCTTCATCCTCTTTCCATTCCTCCTGAATGCGGATAAGAGAAATCTGAAAAGGCTTATCTAATTTGCATGCCACCTCACATGCCCTGCATCCCCAACATTCCTTATCTTCAATTAAAAGCCTATACCTTTCCATCTTTAGCCCCTTTCTGGATATATTTTACAGAGGAGACTTCTTACATGAGTTGCACCCATCTTAGGATCACAATTTTCAAATGAATTATCTGTCACCATATTAATGTTGGATTCATTCCATGAAGACATGGGATCTTCCCTTTCAGGAAACCACCAGGCATGTTCTGCACTTAACACCTTTGGATTGATCCCTTTAAAGAGTCTTGCTTTAAATTTGGCTCTTCCCCTAGGGGTCTCCACCACAATCCAATCCCCATCTGTAATCCCTTCTTCCTTAGCGGTCTGGGGATGGATCTCAACTACAGGGTCCTTATGAAGCTCTCTGAGCACCTTTATCTGCCTATTTTCAGTATGGAAAAAGCCTGGCAGTCTCCTTCCTGTAATCAGGATATAGGGATATTCTTTTAATAGCTCTGGATTCTTTTGTGGATCTTCAGGAGGCTCTATATATTGGGGAAGTGGATCATAACCCCATTGCTCAAGCAGTGTGGAGTAGATCTCAAATTTCTTAGTGGGGGTTGAAAAGCCCTTTTCTTTATATTTTCTGTACTTCCTCTGTGACTTAATATAGTCCATCTCCTTAAATTGGGGCCAATTAATTTCCATAGGCTCTAAGATATAATTTAGGGCATCTTCAAATCTATCCCACCAAAGCTCTTTTAGCCCAACCCGTTTGGAAAGCTCATTTAGGATTTCATGGTCAGATCTACACTCTCCCACCTCTATCACCTTTCTTCTTGGAAGAATATATCCATGCCTTTTCCAGAAGTCCCCTATATAGTCCATCTCAAGCCATGTGGCAGAAGGTAAAAATATATCGGCCATCTGTGCAGTAGGGGTTAGGAAGAAGTCAGCAACTGCCATAAATTCCACCTTCTTTAATGCCTCATATACATATCCAGAATTGGCCCTGGTAAGCAGGGGATTGGAGCTTATAAAGAATAGCATCTTAACCGGATATGGCTTTTCACTCAAGATAGCATCCCATACACATTTGGGATTTATAATTGCAAAATGGGATGCTACTTTGAAGCTCTCTCCTCCAAGTCTCTTTTGGGCCTGCTCTTTTGGAAGCATCTTATGGGCACTAAATTCAGATACTGTTCTTATCTTTGGGGGTCTAAAGAGGACCTGGCCTCCAGGAACATCAAAGTTCCCAGTGATTGCAGATAGGATCATTAGGATTCGGTTATTATCCAAGCAATTTATCTGCTGTTCAATGGCAACTCCCCACTGAATGGCTGAAGGCTTAGTGGTAGCAAATAACCTTGCTGCTTCCCTTATCTTTTCCTCTGGAACCCAGGTAATTTCCGCTACCTTCTTGGGTGGAAATTCTTTTACCCTCTCTAAGAATTCTTCCCATCCATGCACATAGTTATTGACAAAATCCCTGTCATAGAGCCCTTCATCCACAATCACATGGATGATACCATATGCAAGTGCGGTGTCTGTGCCGGGTCTTAATTGTAACCACACATCTGCCCTTGATGCTATGCGGGTCATACGGGGGTCCACCACTATGAGCTTTGCTCCTTTACGAAGAGCCCTACAGAATCCTTCTGCCTTATATTCGTCCGGATTGCTAATCACAATATTGTTTCCCCATACCAGGATACACTTGGGGTCATTTTCATAATCAGCAACAGGAAGCCCTCCACAGGTGATAATACCGGCTGCAATCCTGGGGCCATAGCAAAAATGCCCTGCGGTAAGCACATTGGGAGTTCCAAGGGTATTGGCAAACCTATATATAACACCTTCATTCTCTCTTCCTGTCCCATATCCAAGCACAATGGACTCTGCTCCGTATTCCTTCTTAAATTGAAGGATCTTTTCAGATACAATATCCAATGCCTCATCCCATGTGATCCTCTGCCACTTTCCGCTTCCCTTAGGCCCAATTCTCTTCATTGGATGAACAATACGTTCTGGATGATAGGCAAGGTGATGTGCTGCAAGGCCTTTTGGGCAAAGTGTGCCCCTGTTTATAGGGCAGTCTGGATCTCCAGAAATCTTTTTAATCACGCCATCTTTAAGATAGATAATAACCCCACATCCACCGTGACACATTCTGCAGTGGCTCTTTATAGCCTTATCATAGCCATAAAAGGAAAGTTCCTTTTCTATATTGGCATATCTAAATCTTTGCACTTTAAATACCCCTATCAGATTTTTGCATAGCTATTCTATAAAATTGAAATAATTTCAAGCTCTAACTCCTTTCTTTATCTAATTAAAAAATTTTTCTTGACAATCTTTTACTATTTTTTCATAAATCCAGCCTTTAAAAATCTTATAGAAAGGATGTGATAGCTATGGTCTGTAAAACTTTAAAGCCCGGGTTTGAGTGTTTTTTTATGACCCAGACGGGATGTCAGTATAATGGTGGAAGGTGTTATCCAGTGGTTGAGCAATGTGAGGGATGTGGAAGGATTAAGGAGTTCCCATCTGGGCGTTTTTGTATCCACTTTCCAGATCCTTCCGTCAAATGGAGATATGGTGTCTGTAATATGGCAACCCATGTCTCATCCTCAAATGGAGGAAGGGAAAAGAGGCTCAATCCCCTAAAGGCATCAAAGAGAGGCGCAAGGGGATAGATCATTTAATAAGATAGATAAAGAATTCCCTGTTTCCTTTTGGACCGAGGAGTGGTGATTCCATAGAGTCTATAAAATTCCATCCCTCCTCCTTACAAAAATCAATAATATCCGCTAATATCTCTCTATGGACCTTTGGATCTTTCACCACTCCCCCCTTTAAAAGTCCCTTTTTCCCTACCTCAAACTGGGGTTTTACAAGGGGAAGCAGAAAACCAGAATCTTTCACTATGGGATATAGGGCAGGGATAATCAATTTTAAAGATATAAAGGATACATCAATTACTACACCATCTGGCGCATATGGAAGATCCTCTTTTCTTAAGGACCTTGCATTCTTACCTTCAAAGAGTATTACCTTTGGGTCATTTCTGAGTCTCCAGTGTATCAATCCCTTACCCACATCCACTGCCATTACCTTAGAAGCTCCATGTCTTATCAGACAGTCTGTGAATCCACCTGTTGATGCGCCTATATCCAACATTATTCTATCTCTTATATCTATCTTAAAATGGCGGAGAGCGGCTTCCAGCTTAAGCCCTCCCCTGCTCACATAGGGATTGGGATCTCTTCTTATTACAATCTCTGAATCCATTGGGATAAGTCTTCCAGGTTTATCCACCCTTCTTCCATCTACCTCAACCACACCCTCCATTATAATTGCCTGTGCCCTATGTCTGCTCTCAGTTAGTCCCCTTTTAAGTAACAGGATATCAATTCGCTCCTTTTTCATATCTCATAGAGTTCCTTTGCCGCTTTATATATCCCTTCCTCACTTAGGCCACAGCTCTCTCTCAACACTGAAAGAGGCCCATGTTCCACAAAGTCATCTGGAAGACCGAGCCGCTTAATCTTAATACCGTATATCCCCCTATCTGATAGATATTCAAGCACTGCTCCCCCAAGCCCACCATGTCTTATATTTTCCTCTACCACCAGCACCTTACCTATCTTCTGGCACAGCTCTCCAATCTGAGGATCCAGAGGTTTTATAAATCTGCAATTTAGCAAAGTCACCTCAATACCATCCCTATTTAGCAACTCATGGGCTCTTATGGAGGGCTGGACCATAGAGCCTACAGCCAGGATCAGAAGGTCTTTCCCATGAGTCAGGATCTCACCTCTTCCTATGGGAAGCTCTCTAAATTCAGAAGACAAATCAACACCTACTGCCTCACCCCTTGGGTATCTTATTGCAATGGGCCCTCCTTCATATCTAAGGGCTGTATAGAGCATATGCCTCAGTTCGTCCTCATCCTTTGGTGCCATAACCACCATTCTGGGAAGATTCCTTAGATAGGTAAGATCCAATTGACCGTGGTGAGTGGGACCATCCTCTCCCACAAGGCCACTTCTGTCCAAACAAAATACCACAGGGAGGTTACTGAGGCAGACATCGTGTATTATCTGGTCATAGGCTCTTTGAAGAAATGTGGAATATATGGCAACAACAGGCCTAAGTCCTTCCGTTGCAAGTCCAGCTGCAAAGGTAACTGCGTGCTGCTCTGCAATTCCCACATCAAAGAATCTTTCAGGGAATCTATCCCTGAACAGATGAAGCCCTGTCCCTTCTGGCATAGCAGCGGTGATAGCCACAATCCTTTTGTCTTGCTCAGCAAGTTCTACCAGTGTCTTTCCGAATATCTCCGTATAGGAAGGTGGGGAATCCCTCTTTTTTATGGGCCTACCAGTCTTTATATCAAAGGGGCCGATTCCATGAAACAGGGTGGGATTCTCCTCTGCTGGTCCATAGCCCTTGCCTTTCTGTGTGGTTACATGGACTAGAACAGGCCCTTCTAAGTATTTAACGTTATTAAAGGTCTCAATTAAAAGCTCAAGCCTATGTCCATTAATAGGGCCTACATATTTAAATTTGAATGCCTCAAAGAGCATACCAGGAGTAAAAAATGTTATCAAGGAATCTTCGCTCTTTCTTATCAGATTGATTATGTTTTCTCCAACTCCAGGTATGGATTTTAAGAAATTTCTGAGCTCTTTTCTAAGATACACAAATCTCTTCCCTGTCATCTTTCGGCTTATAAACGATGAAAAAGATCCTACATTGGGAGCAATGCTCATGGCATTATCGTTTAGTACCACAATAAGGTCTTTTTCCATATGTCCTGTCTGGTTCAATGCCTCAAATGCCATGCCTGCAGTCATAGCTCCATCACCAATAACAGCCACCACATGTGCCTTTTCGCCTTTAAGGGACTTGGCAGAGCTTATTCCCAGACCTACTGATATGGAGGTGCTGCTATGGCCAGTGTCAAATGTGTCATAGGGGCTTTCACTCCGTTTTGGAAATCCGCTTATTCCCTTATATGTCCTAAGCGTATGGAATCGTGTCCTTCTTCCAGTTATCAGTTTATGGGCATAGGACTGATGTCCCACATCCCAGATGATCTTATCCCTTGGGGCATCAAATACATAGTGAAGGGCCAATGTCAATTCCACTGCACCTAAGTTCGGAGCCAGATGCCCGCCATTTTTTGAAACTGTCTTTACAATCTTATCCCTGATCTCTTTTGCAAGTATTTCAAGCTCTTCAATGGAAAGTCTCTTTATATCCTTTGGATCCTCTATACTATTTAAGATCCTGTAGTCATCCTGCTCCATTGCCTATCCCGTTCTATTTATTATATATAGAGCAATCTCCCTTAATGGTTCTGCCCGGCTGTCAAAACAGTTAAGGTAGGAGACTGCCTCATCTATAAGATTTAGATTAATCTCCTTTGCTCTTTCCATGCCAAAGACCGAAGGGAATGTGAGTTTACCCCTCTTTTCATCCATACCCACATGTTTACCCAATTTATCTATCTCTCCTTCCACATCTAAGATATCATCCATTATCTGAAATGCCAACCCTATCCTCTCTCCATACTTAGATAGGGCTTCTATCTGATCTTCTGTTCCCCTACCAGCAATACCACCACTTATAACTGAGGCCCTTATCAATGCGCCTGTCTTATGCCTATGGATATATTCTACCACTGACTCATCCTTCTTTTCTCCTTCTGATCTGATATCCACTGCCTGTCCTCCCACCATGCCCCTAAAACCAGCGGCCTCTGATATGATCCTTATAATCTCAAGGGAGCGATCTGAACCGACCTTTTTTGCAAAGGAAGAGGATGATAACAGATAGAAGGCCTCTGTCAGCAATCCATCACCTGCAAGCAGGGCCATTGCCTCTCCAAATACCATGTGATTAGTAGGTTTACCCCTTCTGAGCTCATCGTCATCCATACTGGGAAGGTCATCGTGTATAAGGGAATAGGTATGGATAAGCTCTAAGGCACAGGCAACGGGCATACAGATGCTTTCATCTCCTCCCACTGCCTCACAGGAAGCTATGCATAGAATGGGCCTAAGCCTCTTTCCTCCCGCAAATAGACTATACCTCATGGAACTTATAAGCTCTTTTTCAAATCCATCACTCTGTGGAAATACTCTTCTAAGTGCATCATCCACCTTTTCCCTCTTTTCCCTGATATAGGCCTTTATATCCATAATCAACCATCTCCATCTTTATCTTCAAGAAAGGGGACCTCCCTGTATTGATCATCACCTTCTCTAATTAACATTGTCACCTTTTGCTCTGCCTCATCCAGCTTTTTGGAGCAAAATCTTATAAGATTCATACCCTCTTCAAACCTCTTAATGGAATCCTCTAAGGGAAGCTCTCCCTTTTCAAGCTCCTGAACTATCTCTTCAAGGCGTTTCATTGCCTCTTCAAAGCTCTGTTTTTCCATAGATATCCCCCATATCTTCTATTTAATATCTATCTCCTTTTCAATTCTTGTACTCTCCTTAATCAATGCCATAGGATCTACTCTAAGGTCATACCATTTAATACCTAAATGAAGATGCGCTCCGGTCACTCTACCACTTGCTCCTGCAAGCCCAATTATCTCTCCCTTTCTCACAGATTGCCCTTTCTTCTTTAATATCCTATCCAGATGGATATATATGCTCTTAAGCCCTCCACCATGATCAAGAACAATGCTTTTCCCTTCAAGGAAAAGCTCACCACAAAATATCACTACCCCTCGGTTAATTGCCCTTACAGGCTCACCCTTTCTTGCCCTAAAATCCACCCCACTATGAGGCGATCTCTGTTTACCATTTATTATGCTTCTTTTTCCAAATCCACATACCACCTCTCCCTCTACAGGATATATAAATGGTATATCCCATAATGGCTCAAAAGAGACCGTATTCCAAAGCTCCTTTAGGATCTTCTTTTCCTTTAAGACTCTCTTTAATATCTTACCCTTTAACTCCACCATCTGCCTGGGAAGCCTTAAGACCCTCTTACCATAGTCTTTATGAGCGATTCTTATCCTATATTTATGCACCTTATCAGAATGGGGATAGCTGAGAGAGAGTATCTCATAGCCTTCTGGATGGGAGATATCCACACCTATAAATCCAAGCCAATATCTCTCATATCTTTTAAGATACACCTTATGCCCTAACCAATAGAGCTCAGGAACCCCCTTTATCCCATCTTTTATTAGTATCTCAGAGATGTCACCCTGATACATGATATCTGGTCTAATGAGGGCCGCACCACACGGTCGGCTTATATGGAGTGATAAGATGATTATGAATCCTATTAATGCCCTTTTATATATCATTTCATGGGCTCCTCAGATCTAATCTCTTCTATGCGGCATTCAAGCTCACCCTTCCATAGCCTAATCCTTACCCTGTCATCTAATCTGAACTTTTCTGCATCCTTAAATATCTTCATATCTGGAATCCTGAATGTGATACTGTAGCCTCTGCGTAGCACTGAAAAGGGATCAAGATCCTTAAGTCTTATTTCCAGACGAGCTATCTTCTCTTTTCTGTCCCTGAGATTATAGGAAATAGATTGAATAATAACCTTTTTTATCGTCTCAATACTATGTCTTTTTATCTCTATAAGATTAATGGGCTGTCTATTTAAAAGCTTTTGATATCTGAGATCCAATTGGTTTCTCTTTCCCTTTAATATATCCCTTAGATATCTTTCTGCCTTTGCCCTCAGATCATCTACTTTAAGATACCAATCTTCAATAATTCCTCTTGGATCTTTAAGGGCCCTATTTAGGTTGTTAAGGGAGTCTCTCTGTGTTTCCAACCCCCTTTCAATTGCCAACAGAAGCCTTCCTTTTAAATCATCTATCTTTCCTTTCAATGCCTCCTTTTCCATAACTAACATCTCTGCTGCCGCTGAGGGTGTGGGTGCCCTTAGATCTGCTGCAAGATCTGAAATGGTAAGATCTATCTCATGGCCGACCGCAGATACCACAGGTATATTGGACTCCCTTATGGCATATGCAATCTCTTCCTGATTAAAGGGCCAGAGATCCTCAATAGACCCTCCTCCTCTGGTAATCACAATCACATCCACATTCAGATTTCTATTAACAAATCTCAAGGCATCCACAATCTCCCCTGTTGCCTCCTCACCCTGCACCCTTACCGGAACCACAATCACCCTGATATTGGCAAATCTCCTGTGGATAACCTTTAAGAAATCTCTTATAGCAGCTCCTGTTGGAGATGTTATTACCGCAACCTTTTGGGGAAGCCGGGGAAGAGGCCTCTTTTTGTCCGGATCAAATAGCCCCAGATCACTGAGCCTCTTTTTAAGTTGCTCCAGTGCAAGGGCAAGTGCTCCTATACCAATGGGTTCCATGTAATCTAAGATGAGCTGATACTCTCCTCTGGGTTCATAGACACTCAGTCTGCCATGCACCACCACCTTCATCCCATCTTCTGGCATAAATCTCAGATATCTTACCTGTGGCCTAAACATCACCGCCCGAATCTGAGCTCCTTCATCCTTTATGCTCATGTAGTAATGTCCTGAGGAGGGTGCCCTAAAATTGGAGATCTCCCCTTCAACCCAGACTATGCCAATCTGCTCTTCCAAAAGGGATCTTATATCTTCCGTAAGCTCACTTACAGTGTAAATATGTATTCTAGAGTTGGGATGTGATAAGACGCCTTCCATTTAAAACCAAGATATATAACAACTTCATAATTTTCCACTTAAAAAATTCCATTGACATCTATATACTCTTTTTAAGAACTATAGATAATATCCATTATGAGGGAAGAGAGATGTTAGAGCTGATTAAGAGTAGAAGAAGTATACGAAAATTTACCGAAGAACCTGTTAGCGATGAAATCTTAAATACCATAATAGAGATGGGCACATGGGCACCATCCGGGCAAAATAATCAGCCCTGGAAATTTGTGATCATAAGAGATCCTGAAATTAAATCAGATGTGGCAAGATGTACCAAATTTTCCAGGATCATTGAAAATGCACCTGTCTGTATTGCGGTATTTTTAGACAACTCCATCAGCTATGACAGGGTAAAAGATATTCAGGCAATTGGTGCATGTATTCAGAATATGCTGCTTGCAATACACTCCATGGGATTGGGGGCCGTATGGCTTGGTGAGATACTTAAAAACAGGCAAAAGGTGGAGGAGATATTAAAGGTTCCCCCCTCTTGCGAACTCATGGCAGTGGTGGCATTGGGTCATCCCGCAGAGAAAAGACAAAGTGGTCATCGCAACCCCATAGATAAAGCCATACTTAACAGATTTTAAAGAGAATAACAGAGATCCTTAAAAGAGGAAGGGTTATGATGGAAGGGCTTGATTTTAAAAAAGGAAATGGGCTTATTCCAGCCATAGTTCAGGACTATAAGACAAAGAGGGTCCTTATGCTTGCCTATATAAATCAGGAGTCCTTTAAAATGACCCTCCAAACTGGAGAGGCACACTATTGGAGTAGAAGCAGAAATTGTCTTTGGCATAAAGGAGAGACCTCTGGCCATGTCCAAAAGATAAAGGAGATATATGTGGACTGCGATAATGACACCGTGCTCTTCTTAGTTGAACAGGTGGGGGGCATTGCATGTCATACAGGACATGAAAGCTGTTTTTATAGAAGGATAAATAGAGACGGAAGTTTTGAGATTGTAGATAAAAAACTTCAGGATGAGGTGGAGCTATGAGAGTTCTTAAGTTAGGGATACCAAAAGGTAGTCTTCAGGATGCAACCATTAAGCTATTTGAAAAATCTGGCTGGAAGATAAGTCTTCAAAACAGCAGGAGCTATTTTCCGGAAATTAATGATCCAGAGATTCAGTGCACCATATGCCGGGCACAGGAGATGTCAAGATATGTGGAAAATGGCACCCTTGATGCCGGAATAACGGGAAGAGACTGGATTGAGGAAAACGACTCTGATGTGGTGGTGCTGGATGATCTGGTATATTCCAAGGTGAGTCAGGCTCCTGCAAGGTGGGTGCTGGCAGTTCCAGCGGACTCTGAAATAAAGGAATTAAAAGATCTTCAGGGGAAAAAGATAGCCACAGAGCTTGTAAATTTTACCCGTAGATATTTCAAGGAGAGAGACATTGATGTGGATGTGGAATTCTCATGGGGTGCAACTGAGGCAAAGGTGGTCTCTGGCCTTGCAGATGCCATTGTGGAGGTAACAGAAACTGGTAGCACCCTTAAGGCACATGGACTAAAGATCATATATGAATTCATGCAATCCAATCCCCAATTTATCGCCAATAAAAAGGCCTATGAGGACCCTTGGAAAAGGGAAAAGATGGAACAGATAGTGCTTCTTTTAAAGGGTGCCTTAAGGGCACAAAACATGGTGGGGCTGAAGATGAATGTTCCAAAAGAGAGATTAAATGAAGTGATTGAACTGCTGCCCAGCCTTAATGCACCCACCATATCCCCCCTTTACAATCAAGAGTGGTATGCAGTGGAGACAGTTGTGGAATCCAGAATAGTAAGGGATCTTATTCCCGGGCTTATAAAGGCAGGAGCAGAAGGAATAATTGAATATTCTTTAAATAAGGTGATTTAGGATCATATTGATGTTTACACTATCTAAGAGAGCAGAAGAGATCCCCCCCTTTCTGGTTATGGATATATTGGAGAGGGCAAATGAATTGGAAAGGGAGGGGCATAGGATAGTGCATCTGGAGATAGGAGAGCCTGATTTTCCTACCCCTCAATGTATATGCAGGGGGGCAATGGATGCTATGGGAAGGGGCCTTACCCACTATACCCATAGTCAGGGGATATGGGAACTCAGGGAATGTATATGTAGATATTATAATAAGAGATATGGAGTGGATATATCACCAGATCAGATAATAGTAACTCCGGGTACATCTCCTGGCCTATTTATGGTCTTTTCAGCCCTATTAGATCCTGGAGATCAACTCATAATGACCGATCCCCACTATCCATGCTATCCCAATTTTGTAAGATTTCTTGGGGCCGAGCCTGTATTTATAAATGTCCATGAAGATGATGGCTTTCAGATGGATCCTGACACCATAAGATCTAAGATCAACCCAAAGGTAAAAGGGATATTAATAAATTCCCCATCTAATCCCACTGGCACCCTGCTCTCAGATGAGAGAATGGCTGAGATTGCCAATCTTGGCCCCTTAATTATATCTGATGAGATATATCACGGATTAGTCTATGAAGGTAAGGAACGTTCTATACTTGAATTTACTGACAGGGCCATTGTATTGAATGGGTTTTCAAAGGCCTTTGCCATGACAGGATGGAGATTGGGATATATCATATGCCCAAAAGAACTGGTTCGTCCGATTCAGAAGATACAGCAAAACCTCATTATCTCTGCACCCAGCATATCACAGTGGGGTGCCATAAGGGCATTTGATGAGGCAATTGAAGATATGGAACATATGCGCAATGTATTTGATGAAAGAAGAAGATACATGATAAGAGGTTTAAAGGAGATGGGTTTTAGGATCCCTGTTGAGCCTGTTGGAGCATTTTATGTGTTTGTAAATGCAAGAGAGCTATCAGAAGATTCCCTTTCCCTTGCATTTGATATATTAGAGAAGGCCCATGTGGGAGTAAGCCCAGGAATTCAATTTGGCAAAAATGCAGAGGGATTTTTAAGATTTTCCTATGCCAATTCCTTAGAAAATATCCGGGAAGGCCTAAGAAGATTAAAGGGATATATTAACTCCCTTAAACAGTAGATGGATTGCCGATTTCTTAAAAGTGCCTATACTCCCAAGCAGTATCCGCCTCCCCTATATCCAGAGTTTGCATTTGCAGGAAGATCCAATGTGGGAAAGTCCTCACTAATTAACCGTCTTTTAAACAGAAGAGTGATTGCAAAGGTAAGTTCAAGGCCTGGAAAGACGCGCTCACTCAATTTTTATCTTGTAGATGGAAAGATATGCTTTGTGGATCTTCCAGGGTATGGCTATGCAGAAGTTCCTTTAAAGATGAAGATGGGCTGGAAAGGGATGGTTGAATCGTATCTACGGGAAAGAAAAAATCTAAAGGCAGTTATAGTGATTGTGGATATCAGAAGGGGAATAGAAAAGGAAGAGGAGCAACTGATAGACTTCTTAAACTTTTTAAAAAAGAGGTATCTGATTGTATTTACCAAGATAGATAAGATATCCAGATCAGAGCTTTCCCTTAAAAGGCAGAGGCTTAAAGAGGAATTTAAGGATATCTCTGTATTTTTCTCTGCAAAGACAGGTGAAGGAAAGAGAGAGCTCTGGAAAAGATTAAGGGAATTTATTAAAAAAGATTAAGACCTATCCAGCCCATACTCCTTGATCTTTTTATGGAGATGACTTCTTTCCATACCAATTGCCCTTGCAGTGTGTGAGATATTGCCTTTAAACTGTCTGAGTTTGCTACGCAGAAAAGAGATCTCAAAGCGCATCTTTGCCTCTCTATAGGATTCTATCTGAAAAAGATTCTCTAAGACATCGTCGGCCTTCCCTTTCATATTATAGGGTGGAGGAATATCCTCAGCCTTTATTACACTTTTTGGGCACATAATGAGCAATCTTTCAACTAAGTTTTTTAATTCCCTTACATTTCCAGGCCAGTGATATCTTTGAAGTAGTTCAATGGAGTCATCTGAAAATTCTTTTGGCTCCAAATTGGTGTTCTGTTGAAATTCTTTCATAAAATCATCAATAAGGGCTGGAATATCTTCCACCCTCTCTCTTAGAGGGGGAACCCTGATGGGAATAACATTCAGTCTGAAATAGAGATCTTCTCTAAAATTTCCTTTCTTTATCTCTTCTTCCAGGTCTTTGTTTGTTGCAGCTATAACCCTTACATCCACATGTATGGTCTTTGTGCCACCCACCCTTTCAAACTTCTGCTCCTGCAGTATCCTGAGTGTCTTGGACTGGGCCTTTAGACTCATATCACCTATCTCGTCTAAAAAGAGGGTTCCTAAGTGGGCCTGATCAAATTTTCCCTTTTTCATGACAGTAGCCCCAGTAAATGCTCCCTTTTCATGTCCAAAGAGTTCACTTTCAATGAGCTCCTCTGGAATGGCCGCACAGTTTACCTCAACCATTGGCTTATGGCTCCTTTTGCTAAGCCTGTGAATAGTATGGGCTACCAATTCCTTACCTGTCCCATTTTCACCCTTAATAAGCACCCATGCATCGGTTGGGGCAACTATTCTTATCTGTTCCTTTAAGAGTCTTATTGCGGGGCTATCTCCCGTTATCTGATATCTATCCCTTGTCTTCTGCTTTAAAAGGCTAATTTCCTGCTCTAATCTTGATTGATTAAGGGCATTGTTTATTGTAAGTATCACCTTCTCTAAGGACAGAGGCTTTTCTATAAAGTCATAGGCACCCAATTTTGTTGCCTTTACAGCGCTTTCAATGGTGCCATGGCCTGACATCATTATTACCTGAGGATGGGGATTTAGTTTCATTATATGACTAAGGGTCTCAATTCCATCCATTCCTGGCATCCATATATCCAGTAAGACCACATCGGGCATCTGCTCTTCTACCTTGCGAAGGGCATCTGGGCCGTCCTTTGAAACTATCACCTCAAAGCCCTCATCCTCTAAGACACCTGAAAGTGACTGTAAGATACTCTCTTCGTCATCCACTATAAGCACCGTGACAGCCATTAAGACTATCCCTCCAAGAGATTGATTGCAATATTTGCTGTGCGAAAGGATGCCCCTTTTTTGCCCAAGTGGCTCTTCACCATCCTGAGTCCCATTATCATATCATTTCGAAGCTCTATATCTTCAAGAATTCTCTGTGTCCAGTATATAAGATTTGATGGGGTAAATTTATGTTGAATCAGCTCGGGGACAATCCTTCTTCCTGATATGAGATTTACAAGGCCTATATTGGAAATCCTCACTGCCAATTTAGCCATAAGATATGTAAGAGGGAATATCTTGTAGACCAAAACAAAAGGGATCTCTGATATAGCAGCCTCCAAAGTGGCAGTTCCTGAACTTACAAATGCAAAATCGCATATCTTGAGCAAGGAAAGAAGTGGCATCTTTGATAGTTTTAATGGCACATCCATACCCTTAGTGCCTTCTTCAATCAGTTCATAGTCCACATCAGGTGCAACTGAAACCAAACCCATGATTTTAGGATATACTTCCTTTAACCCCTCCAACGCCAATAGCATGGGTTTAAGATGTCTTTTGATCTCATCTTCTCTGCTCCCTGGCACAATTCCGATAATTGGATATGCATCCTCTCTTTCAATTATAGCATCAATTTCATCATCTTCATATATGTTATCCATAATTGGATGACCCACATATTCCACATCTATCCCTTTTTCCTTGTAAAACTCCTCTTCAAAGGGAAGAATAACTGCTGCCTTGTCAACCCATCTTTTAACCTTTCTAATCCTCCCCTCTCTCCATGCCCACATCTGAGGAAGTATATAATATAACACCTTTATGCCATATCTCTTTGCAATCTTAGCTATCCTCAGATTAAACCCTGGATAATCTATCAGTATTATGAGTTCAGGCCTCCTCTCTTTAATAAAATCTATGACCTTTCTATATGCATCATATATCTCCTTTATACTCTTAAATATCTCCCAAAATCCCACTACAGCCATATTGTCACAGCTCTTTAAAAGCTCCACACCCTGTGCCCTTATCCGATCTCCACCGATTGCATGGATTCCTATATCAGGTCTCAACCTCTTTATTTCCCTTATCAGATTGGCGCCGTGTAGATCTCCAGATGGCTCTCCCGTGATAATTAGAATATGCTTAGATACATCCCTTTTCACATCAGCAGGATCTGATATCTTTAAATTCCTTACACCCCTCTCTTATCTGATCCATTATGATAAGGGCATACTTCAATGCCCTTCTTCCATCCTCTCCGCTCACCTGGGGCTTATTTCCTGTTCTCACTGCATCCACAAAGGATCTGATCTCTTCCATCAGGGGGTCGCTATCAGGAAAACTCAATTTCTGAGCACTCAAAGTGGGATATCCGTCTGCATCTCTTCTTTGGGAGTCAAGAGTTATTATGTCCAGCTCTCTCTTATAGCAATTTGCCGATAGATACATATCCTTTTGGAATACCCTTATCTTTCTGAGGATCTTTGTAGAGACCCTGCTTGCAGTGAGATTTGCCACAGTTCCATTTTCAAATATCATACGTACATTTGCAATATCTGTCTTATCTGTTATCACAGACAGCCCCGTTGAATGAAGCTCCTTAACCTCATAGGGTATCAGGTGTAAAAAGATATCCAGATCATGTATCATAAGATCCAAGACCACATCCACATCTATCCCCCGTTTGGTGAATCTGTTCATCCTGTGGGCCTCCATAAATATAGGAGCATGCAGAAACCTTCTAAGACTAACAATAGCAGGATTAAATCTTTCCACAAGCCCAACCTGTAATATCAACCCCCTGTCTTTGGCAATCTTAATTAGGGTATCCGCAGGTTCAATGTGATAGGTGATGGGCTTTTCAATAAGCATATGGATACCACAGGATAGTATATCCTTTGCCACCTCAAAGTGGGACTCAGTGGGAACCACACAACTTACCGCATCCACTTTGTCGAGCACATCCCTATGATTAAAATATGGCTTTGTCCCATATCTATGAGCTATCTCCCAAGCTCTTTCCCTGTCTATATCCACCACCCCCACCAGGTCTACACCAGAGATGCTCTTATATTTCTGGACATGGTATTCCCCCAGATGACCAACTCCTATAACCGCAACTCTGATCCTTTCCAATATCCTACTCCTCTTTCATGGAGATTATAGAGATACCTGAGTCATTTGCAAAGGCTATCATCTCATCCATATCAAATATAAGGGTCCTTCCTGCTTCAACTGAAAGGGCACTTGCTCCTGCATCTTTCATAATCTCAATGGTATCTTTTCCCACAGTGGGTAAATCAAATCTATGATCCTGCAAAGGCTTACATACCTTTACCACCACCGCCCCTCTTCCTGATAATCTTCCACCTCTCTTAATGGTTTCATCTGTCCCTTCAATAGCCTCTACTGCCACCACCACCTTTTGATTTACCACCACACATTGTCCTATATCCAGTCTGCCAAGTTCTTTTGCCACTTTCCATCCCAATCTTATATCTTCCATCTCTCTCTTGTCTGGTCTTCTCTCTGTAAGAACTCCTTCAGGAGCAATGAGTTCTGGAAGTATCTCCCTGATTCCTACTATCTCAATTCCCTCTGATTCAATCTCATCTGCAACTGCCCTTAATATATTATCATCATGTAATATGGATAATCTGGATATAAGCCTGAGACCTCTTAAATCAGGTCTTATATCTTTAAACATCCTTCTTTTCTTTATTGTGCCTATCATTAAGGCCTTCTGAACATTAAATCCCTTAAGTGTCTTTATAAGCTTCCCAAACTGGCCCAATCTTAGCCATTGGATCTGATCCACCACCTCTTCTATCTGAGGATCTGTCTCATCCTGATATGCCACTGCAGCCACACTGTATCCTCTGTCTTTGGCTGATCTGGCAGCAAGGATTGGAGACTTTCCTCCTCCTGCAATTATACCTATTATTTGCATCTTCTATGATCAGAAAGAATTCCTCTTTTGGAATCTTTTAAAAAATTTAATAAGATCAATATCTCCTCTGTCTCTCCCAGTCGTTGTCTTACCCTTTCCATTCCTTCGCTTAGAGTCTTTGCCTCTTTCCAGAGAATCCTAAAGGCCTTCTTTAACCTTTCGATGGTCTCTTGAGAAAAACCTGCTCTGATCAGTCCCTTCTGATTTATACCATATATCTTGGCCCTCTCTCCTGCCACAAGCATAAAGGGTGGAACATCTTTGTCTATCCCGGACTTCCCACCAATAAATGCATATCGGCCTATTCTTACAAATTGATGCACCGCCACAACACCACCCAATATGGCATAGTCATCTATATGGATATGGCCTGCCAAGGTAACGAGATTGCTTAAAATGACATTATTTCCGATTCTGCAGTCATGAGCGATATGGGCATAGGCCATAATATAGTTATTACTTCCTACAGTTGTCTTCCACTCCTCTTTTGTGGTTGCCCGATTTATGGTGACATATTCCCTGATAATATTATTATCTCCGATTATAAGGGTTGTATCCTCTCCCATATAGCCGATATCCTGAGGAGGAGATCCCAGAGAGGCAAAGGGAAATATCTTGTTATCCTGCCCGATCCTGGTAGGACCTTTCACTACCACATGGGATAGAAGCTCTGTCCGATCTCCAATTACCACATTATCTTCTACAATACAGTAAGGCCCTATGAATACATCTTCTCCCAATTTCGCATCTGAACTTACAATTGCTGTGGGATGTATCTTTACAGCCATCTCCTTATGAGCCAAGACTTGCAGTGATTAGTGCCTCTGCGGCCAATTCATCCCCTACTGTTGCCCTGCCTTGAAGCCTCCAGACCTTTGAACCTGTCCTAAGGGCCTCAACTTCAAGAGTCAATATATCACCAGGGACAACAGGTCTCCTAAACTTTACCTTATCTATCGACATAAAATATAGCTCTGAAATCTCTTTCTTCTCGCTATTTTCTCTGATACTCAATATGGCAAGTACTCCCCCAACTTGAGCCAATGCCTCCACAATCAGGACACCGGGCATAATGGGCCTTTTAGGAAAATGCCCCTTAAAGAAATACTCATTATTTGTGACATTTTTTATGCCCACTGCCCTCTTCCATAGCTCAAGCTCTATGATTCTATCCACAAACAGAAAGGGATATCGGTGTGGTAGAATCTCAACTATATCTTCGTATACCAATGGGAGTCTCATTTAATTGCTCCTTTTATGGACCATCTCTTTCAATTCATCTATCTCTCTTTCCAGATTCCTGACTCTCCGCTGGATATCTGGGAGTCTCTCAAATAGGGTGCTACACCTTAACCATCTCTGATGAGCTATGGCAGGTATCCCAGAGACAACTCTATCGCTTTCAATGGACTTAGCTATTCCTGACTTAGAGGCAATCTTTACCCTATCTCCAATCCTTATATGATCTGCAATTCCCACCTGCCCCCCAATAATTACATCTCTTCCTATACTTACGCTTCCAGAGATTCCTGTCTGAGCCACTATGAGGCTATCTTCTCCAATAATCACATTGTGGCCTATCTGAACAAGATTGTCCATCTTAACGCCTCTCTTAATCCAGGTCCTTCCAAAGGTTGCACGATCAATGGAACAGTTTGCCCCAATCTCCACATCGTCTTCTATAAGAACTATTCCTCTCTGAGGTATCTTGATATTTTTCCCCCCTTCCCTTATATAACCAAAGCCATCACTTCCTATTGTGCAACCTGCATGTATAATAACCCTCTTACCCACTATGCATCCATCCATTATAGATACATTGGAATATATAAGCGTATCATCACCTATACGGACCCTATCGCCTATAAATGTGCCTGGATATATTCTGACCCTATTTCCAATCTCTGATCCCTTACCAATATATACAAATGGATAGATAGATACCCCATCTCCTATTTTACAATCTTCCTCTATATATGCCTCTGGACTTATCCCAATGGGTCTTGCAAACTCTTTAAAAAAGAGGGAGCAGAGTTTGATATATGCCTTAATGGGATCTCTTACAATAAGCTGAGGCCCACTGAATTCCTGAATCTGCTCTTTAACAATAAGTGCCGATGCCTTGGTATCTTTAAGTGCATCCCTGAATCTGGGATCATAATAGAAGGATATATCACCACTCTTAGCTTCAGAAAGAGAATTTATCCCCTTTATCTGGATACTGCCATCTCCTATGAGCCTTCCTTCAAGTGCATCTGCAATCTCTTTCAGACTCTTTTTCATTTCCATATCTATTGCTGACTTCCACCTTTCATCTTATCGTATGCCTCAATGACCTTCTGAGTTATGTCTATGGAATCATCATAGTAGACCAGACCCACAGTCCTCTTTTCCAATATGAGGGTGTAGCCTTCTTTCTTTGCGATCTTATCCACCACCTTTTCAAGCTCCTTACTTACCCGTTTGGTCTCCTCCATCTCTGCATTTTTCATCTCTTCTGTAAGCTCTTCATACAGATATTTATAGTATCTTCTCTTCTTTTCAAGCTGCCTTTTCTTATCCTCTTGAGCATCTAAGCTGAGCATGAGCCTCTGTTTTCTAAATTCCTCTTCCATCTTCAGAAGTGCCTGTTTTTCCTTGTCAAGCTTTGCCTGCAAGGCCTCATATTTCTTCCTCAGCTTTAGACGGATCTTTTGAAATGCCTTAGATCTTCTCTGAAATTCCTGAATATCCACCACACCTATCTTTATATTTTGCGAATAGCACAGGGGGGTAAATATGAGAAGTGAAATAGCTATTGTCATTATCACACTAAATCTCTTCATAATCACTCTCCTTTCAATTAGATCTTAAAATAGTCCACCGATAGTAAATTCCCAATTGCCAGAAGGCTCATCTGCCCTGCGATCTATTATCTTACCATATTCTATCCGTATAGGGCCAATAGCAGAATACCACCTCACCCCAAATCCAATGGACTTTCTGATACCGGTAAGAGTCCAGCTCTGATCATCTGTAAGCACATTTCCTGCATCAAAAAATACCAATCCCACAAGTCCCTGCTCCTTTATTAGGGGGAATCTATACTCAAAATTATAGACCATCATCTTCTCTCCGCCTATACGGTCTCCGGTTATTGGGTCTTTGGGAGATATTGAGGCATAGTCATAGCCTCTTACTGTATTTATCCCCCCAATCCGAAATTTCTGATATATGGGCAGTTTCCCCCCAGATCTTGCCTCCACATATCCCCATCTACCCTGCATAAAGAAGACCGTATCCCAAAATAGGGGCACATACCATCCAGAGCGCAAGAGATACTTTGTAAAATAGACATCCCCACCCAGAAATCCTCCTGCATATTCAATGCTAAATCTGTTATATGAACCTTTGGTGGTGTTCCAGGGCCTGTCCTTAGAGTCCCTCTTTATACCAATGGTCACACTGCTTGTCACATTCCTTCCTGCCATATCCTTAATATAGATGGATGCGGTATCTTCTATCTCAGATATCTCTGAGTCATCATAGTAATAGGAGACCAGCCCCCTGGTAAATTCCTTATCAAATCCTATGGGAAACGAGCTTCTAAGCCCTCCTCCTGTGCTCTTTTTGGTGTATTCATCATATTCCCTCTTCCAGTTATATAGATCCACTCCGGCACTGATGGGTCTGTCCATAAAATAGGGTTCGGTAAAACGGATATCAAACTGGGTGGTCTTGCTTCCAAAGCTTCCTGAAGCCGAAAGCTTCTGCCCATAACCCAAGAAATTATTTTGGGCAATCTGAAACATTAACATTGCCTTATCAAAGGAACTGTATCCGGCACCGATTGTAAAAGACCCCGTAGGTCTCTCTTTTACATGGATATTTAAGATCATAAGGTCATCTTGAGATCCCTTTTCCATCTTTACTTCCACATCTTCAAAATACCCCAGACGATGGAGATTCTCAATGCTCTTTCTGAGCTTCTCTCCACTGAAATATTCCTGCTCACTTATCCTCAACTGCCTTCTTATCACCTTATCCCTTGTATATACATTCCCTGTAATATTTATCCTTTCAAACCTTACCTTTTTGCCTTTTGAAATGGTAAAGAGGATACTAACAAGATGTCTCTTATCATCCATCTCTGTGGAGGGGATTACCTCTGCATATGCATAACCCTTGTCCACATAGAATTGCCTCAATGTAAGTATGTCTTCCCTCAGGATCTTTCTATTGAAATATTGTCCTGGTCTTGTCTTGAAGGTTGAAAGAATCTCCCTTGGGGAAGCGATAAGATCCTCTTTTTTCTTTCCCCTGATCTTTATATCCTTCACCCTGTATCTGGGGCCTTCCATAATCTCAATGGTTATCTTAAGACCTTTGCCTCTTTTTTCATAGGTGATCTTAGGCTCCCCTATCTTGACCTTGATGAAGCCATTGTTCTGATAAAAGGAGATAAGTTTTTGTATATCCACATCCAATTTCTTTCTATCTAAGAGCCCTGACTTCGTTATCCAGGAAAAGAATCCCTTCTCACTTGTCTCCATAACATCTTTTAATCTCTTTTCACTAAAGCTTCTATTGCCAATGAAGGTGATCTTTTTAATATAGACCTTTTCTCCCTCTTTAATCTCATAGGTAAGGGAGACTTCGTTATTTGGAAGCTCTTGGATCTTCTCTTCTATAGAGACATTGTAGTATCCCTTAAGCCTGTAAAAATCCACAAGCCTCTTGATGCTCTGCTTTACCTCCCCATAATCTAAGATGGTAAATTCCCTGATGCCACACTCCTTTAATAGATCGTCATCTGATACGTGTCTGTTCCCTTTAAAGCGGATCTTGGAGATAGTGGGCTTTTCTTTTACTCTGAATACAATTACTGCTCCTTTGGGCCTCTCTTCCTTTTCAATGATCACATCCCTAAAATATCCCATCTTATACACGTTTCGCAGGTCCTCATTTAGTCTTTTTGGATCTACCATATCCCCTTTTTTGCTTTTAATAACTGCCATTATGGCATCTGTCTCTATCCTCCTGTTGCCCTCTATCTTTATATCCAATATCCGTAACACTCCCCCTATGTGTTGAAAGATCCTCTCAGAGGCCCGTGTTATGGCATCTGGAAGGGAATCGAGACTATCTTCCATAAAAAAGAGAGAAAATGGTGGTTTGGTTACAGGGCAGCGGTAGAGCTGAAAATCAAGGCTTATCCTCTTACCTATCTTTGTAAGACTACCCGATATGACCCAATTGGCATCAAATATGGTGGATATCTGATCTATATCTTTACGTGTAAGGGGCCTCTTAAGCACTATCTCATGTGCATTTATCATTTCAGGAGGAATTACATATCCCCCTCTTGATCTTAGATCTGAACTTAGATCTTTTTGGATACGAAATCCCAGATTCTGAATATCCTTGGGCCCATGAATTACAAAAGGAAGCACCAAAATCCTGTTATCATATCCCATACAGATCAATGGATAGGATATAAAAAAAATACAAAATAGAGAGATGCTAATTACCCTGGATCTCTTTAAGCACACCATCAATAAGCTCCATCTGTCTTTCCATCTTCTTTGATAGCCTTATATTATGGGTTGCAAGCACAATGGTTACACCTCTTTCTCTATTTAGGGACAGCAATAGCTCCATAATCTCCTCACCTGTCATTGTATCTAAGCATCCAGTGGGTTCATCTGCAAGCAGTATCTTGGGATCATTAACCAATGCCCTTGCAATGGCAACCCTCTGCTGTTCTCCACCCGAAAGTTCTCCCACCTTGTGAAAGAGTCTATGGGATAGCCCAACCCTCTCCAATATCTGCTCTGCCTCCTTTCTTATCTTCTTGGTATCCCTTCCTCCTATCATGCACGGAAGCATGGTATTTTCAAGGGCATCTAACTCAGGGAGAAGATGATAAAATTGAAATACAAACCCGATATATCTGTTCCTCAGCACAGAAAGCTCTTCTTCTTTCATATCAGCTATATCCTTAGAATCAATTATGACCCTCCCTTTAGTAGGCCTTTCCAGTGTGCCTATTATATGAAGTAAGGTGGATTTTCCAGATCCAGACACCCCGGTAATGGCTATGGTCTGAGCACTTTCTACCATAAGATCCACACCTTTGAGCACCTCTATGGAATCTCCATCAAAGGGGAAGGTCTTATGCACATCTCTTAGCTCCAGTATGATCTTCTTATCATCATTCATATCTTATAGCCTCCACAGGATCAAGCCTTGATGCATATAAAGATGGATAGATGGTTGCAAGAAGGGATATGAGTATGGCACAGATAGCAATCAACACTATATCCCATCCCTGAACCTTAACGGGTAGAGTTGATATATAATATATGTCTGAAGGGAGCTTAATAAATGGGTATCTGTCTAAGATGGCACATAGCAAGAGCCCAAGAGATATACCCATTATTGTTCCACATGTGCCTATTATAAGCCCCTGATATATGAATATTTTCATAATGCTTTTTGTCCTTGCACCCATACTCCTAAGTATCGCGATATCTTTTGTCTTTTCCATAACTACCATTATAAGGGCACTTATTATATTTAGGGCACCTACCAATATTATCATGGTAAGGATTACAAACATTGTAAGTTTTTCAAGCTTAAGCGCTCCCATAAGACTTCTGTTCATCTGTTTCCAGTCCTTAAACCAGAATGGATAGCCAAGTTTCTTAATAATCTCTTTTCCTATTATATCACTCTTATCAGGATCTTTTACCCTCACCTCAATACCACTAACTCTATTCCCAATGCCTACAAGCTCTTGGGCCACACCGAGATCCACAAATAGCATGGATGTATCAAAATCATATAGGCCAGAATCTAAGTAACCGCATATTCTAAAATTCTTGCTAAGTGGCACCCTTCCAACCGGAGTAATCCTACCATATGGAGAGATCACATTTACCATACTTCCCATACTTACACCTATAATCTTACATAGCTCCTTTCCCACAATAATGGGTGGTGCCTTTTCACTCCCCTTTTTAAGATCCTCTAAATTCCCTCCTTTTATCATATCCCTTATCTCCACCACCTTTGTTACACTATCCACATCAATACCCCTTAAAACCGCACCTGAAACACTACTTCCGCTTCTTATCATCACCTGGGTATATATAAAGGGAGTGGCAGACATAACACCCTCAACAGATCTAATGCTTTTTATTATATCCTGATACTTAGATATGTTCCCTGAATAGCTCATCACCAATATATGGCTATTTACTCCTAATATCTTCTTCATCAGATCCGCCCTAAAGCCATTCATGACAGATAACACCACAATGAGCGCCATAACACCTACAGTTACACCCAGAATGGATATTATGGTGATGAAGGAGATAAAGGAATGCCTCTTCTTAGATTTTAGATACCTATATGCCAAAAATAGTTCAAAAGACATGTAATGTCTCTATAAATCTCTGGCCCTCATATGAGGAAACAGGATCACATCACGGATAGATGGGGAATCGGTCAGGATCATCACCAACCTATCTATCCCTATCCCTTCTCCTGCAGTAGGTGGAAGACCATATTCCAAAGCCATTAGATAGTCTTCATCCATAAACTGGGCTTCTTCATCACCTGCCTCTCGCTCTGCCACTTGCTGAAGAAATCTCTGCCTCTGATCGTCCGGATCATTCAGCTCATTAAATGCATTGGCTATCTCTTTTCCAGCAATGAAAAGCTCAAAGCGATCTACTATTTCAGGATTGTCTCTATTTCTTTTTGCAAGAGGAGATACCTCTATAGGATACCCATATATAAATGTGGGTTGAACAAGTCTTGGCTCCACAAGATGATCAAAAATCTTAGTAAGCAATTTACCCCTATTTTCTCGTTCAACAGCTGAAATGCCTTTTTCTTTTGCAAATTTAAAAAGTCTTTCTCTGTCTTCCATGATCTCAGAGGGAACATTTCCTATCTCCTTCAATGCCTCAAAGAAAGGGATCCTCCTCCAGGGTGGGCTAAAGTCTATCTCTTTCCCCTGGTAAGAAAGTCTTTTAGATCCAATCACCCTTTCAAGTATGTACTGGAAGAGATCTTCAGTCAGCTTCATCAAATCCTCATATGTGGCATAACTCATATAGAATTCCAGCATGGTAAATTCTGGATTGTGCTCTCCAGAGACACCCTCATTTCTAAAGTTTCTATTAATCTCAAACACCCTCTCAAATCCACCAATAACCAGCCTCTTTAGATACAGCTCTGGTGCAATTCTAAGGTAGAGATGCATTCCCAAGGCATTATGATATGTCTTAAATGGCCGTGCTGTTGCCCCCCCAGGAATTGGCTGCATCATGGGAGTCTCTACCTCTAAGAAGCCCCTCTCTTTAAAAAACTCTCTTATTGCCTCTATAATTCTGGATCTCTTAATAAATACCTCCCTGCTCTTCTCATTTACAATGAGATCCAGATATCGCATCCTATATCTTAGCTCAATATCAGTAAGTCCATGCCATTTTTCAGGAAGGGGCCTAAGTGATTTGGTAAGCAGGCAGATGGAATGGGCCAGAATGGTAAACTCCCCTGTTCGAGTGCGAAAAAAACTCCCTTCAATACCTATGAAATCACCGATATCCATAAGTCTAAACAGGGAATATTGCTCTTCACCCACCATATCCCTTTTGATATAGGCCTGAATCTTATCAGTTCTATCTTTAATATGTATAAATGATGCCTTTCCAAAATTCCTTATGGCCATTATTCTTCCTGCCATAGAAAAGGTCTCATTCAATCTCTCAAGCTGATCATCTTTAAGATGGCCAAATCTCTGCTTTGCATCCCTTGCTGTAATTGTGCATATAAATTCAGAGGGATAGGGATCTATACCCCTCTGCCTTATGATATTTAATTTCTTTCTCCTCTCCTCTATAACTGGATTGATCTTTTCCATAATGACTACATTCCGCTCCTTAAAATTTAAGATATGAGCTCATATTTAAATTATATCTATTAGTCAAGATAAAATTATTAAGGAATATGATAACTTATCCTTCAATCCAAAGGTGTTTAATAAATCGCGCATCCATTGCCTCTATGGATACATCTTCGTATTCTTCAATAAAGTCCTTCCAGATCCAGCCCAATGTCTCTTCTAATATGGAAAGGGATTCTCTATCTATTTCCTTAAACTCTTTTAAAAGAACTCTTATAAAATCCTTTTCATCTATCTTGTCTTGCCTTATTATCCTGAAAAAGGTCTTTGTCTCTTCTATGGATATGGGTTTAAAGGAGGGGCTGTCTTTAATCAGAATTAGAGCCATGGTATTGAAAAGGAGAGGATAAAATATGGCATCTTGAAGTTTAAAAAACTCTCTTTCCATCTTCCAGCTCTTTTCCATATGTTCGAAGAGACTGTCCAATACCATTAATGATCTTAATACCTTAAGACACTCTTTCAGATCTTCAATTCCCATAAAGTATCTAAACCCCTTTTCTCTGTCATAAAATCTGGGATGCTTCATCAGTGCACCTTCAAGCATCTGTCCCCAGTATTCATCCCAAAAGTCATGCCTCAGATCCATTCTCTTAAACCAACTCCCTGCTATCCACTTTTCTGTCTCCCACCTGATCTTAAGTGTCATACCAAATCCCACTCTGAAGATATCTTCCAATGGATGTCTTTCCAAAATGGAGGCAGCTTTAACAGGATCCTTAGCACTAAGCCTTTCAAGGGAAAGGTTAAGATATGAGGCTGCCTTCAGACATACCTTTTTAAGATCTTCCAGCTCTTCAATTCTTATTTCATCTGCAGAGATGATTCTGTTACAGAGGCCGGCAAATTCCATCTGAATTCTATCAAAAAGAAAGGGATCCCTTATATATGAGCCTGCAAGAGAGAGCATATTCTGTGATTCTATAAGAGATAGGGGTATTACAGGGACAAGTTCAGAAAGTTCACGATCCAGTCTTATAGCCTTTTCTGGTATCCTTTTAATCTCTATTGTATTGGGGTTTAAGGGAGAGTAGATGGAGATTGCCTCATGATGGGGAAGAAGCCCCACCTCTTGAAGTCTTATACATCTAAGTCTATAGAGCTCCTCTTCAATTTCAGATGGGATTATGGCCTGAATGGAAAGAAACAATGCCTGAAATCTTAGGAGATCTTCACCTGCCATATATCTTAAAAGTCGCTCCATCAGATCATGATCAAAACCTTCCTTAGCCCTAAAATAGTATACTCCATCTAAGGTAAAGAATCCCTCTGGTATGTCATATATCTCGTCTTTATCCTGGATGATCTTTATATCTAAGGATTTAAAAAACATATAGCATGCAAGGAGTTCGCCTTCACTTAGTAAGAACCTGGAAAGCCTTACAGGCTCTGCCTTAAAAAACAGGGATATCCATCTATGTAATATATTCATATCTGGAACATCCCTCTTCCATACCTCCATATCCATCACAAACTGCCATTTTTCCACATCTGCAAGTTCAAGCAGGGGGATACAGTCATCCATTCCTATCTTCTTTATAAGAAGGAAAAAATCTTGATTAGAAAGCCTCCTTACAAAGCTCTTAGGATCGGACATATTCAATATCCTATTTAAGAGCCTTGAGGGAGGAAGGGAGAATATGGAAAGTAAAAGCTCCTTTTTACCTTGAGAGATGGTTATGGTCTCCTTTTTCTTACTCATATTTTTTTATAATAATGGAGGCAGAATGAGAATACAAATAAAAGATACAGAAAGTGCCCAATTAATTTAAAATTTATCCCAGTCTCTTTTTAGATTTTCAAGCCATTCATGGAAGGATAGATATCTCATCTTATATAGATCATAGCAGGATGAAAGCTCCTTTCCTTTGCCCTGTCTTTCCTTTTCTTCTGATAACCGTCTTAAAAGATCTACCACTTCATCTCTTTTCATGCCCAGTTCATTGGAAAGTGACTTTGTTGTAAAGGGATTACGATATATGGCAGAGGCCTGCCAGAGTGCCTCCTTTTTGATATTCTCAGATATATTCCCTAAGGAAAGGGAAAGAAATGCGGCCCTAATAAAATTCCCTCTCTCTATCTCTCTCTTTATCTCTTCCTTAACATCCATAAAAAACATGAGGGGGGTATAGCCCCTCCTTCAGGAAGGATATACCCCCTCTTAAGACATTAATACATATCTTCAGAAGGCATCTGGGGAGATGGGGTCTTTTCTTCTTTCTTAGGCTTCTCCGCCACCATGGCATCAGTTGTAAGAAGAAGCCCAGCAACAGATGCGGCATTTTGGAGTGCAAAACGGGTAACCTTGGTAGGATCAATGATTCCTGCCTTGATGAGATCACCATACTCACCGGTTTCAGCATTAAATCCATAGGCACCCTTACCTTCCTTTACCTTCTGAACTACCACAGAACCTTCAAAACCTGCATTATTGGCTATCTGTCTGAGGGGTTCTTCCAATGCCCTCTTAACTATGTCTGCTCCCATCTTCTCATCACCTTCCAATTCCACCTTATCCAATGCCTTCATGGCCCTTATATAAGCAACTCCGCCGCCAGGAACGATCCCTTCTTCCACAGCAGCCCTGGTAGCATTTAGGGCATCCTCAACCCTATCCTTCTTCTCTTTCATCTCTGCCTCAGTTGCAGCGCCCACATTGATAACTGCCACACCACCGATCAGCTTTGCCAACCTCTCCTGGAGTTTCTCCCTGTCATAGTCTGAAGTGGTCTCCTCAATCTGCACCCTAAGCTGTTTCACTCTGCCTTCCAGCGCCTTTCTGCTACCACCACCGTCCACAATAGTGGTATTATCCTTGTCAATGGTTATCCTCTTTGCGGTTCCAAGATCATTCAATGTGACATTTTCCAGCTTAAGACCCAGATCTTCACTTATGACCTGACCACCTGTAAGAATTGCTATATCTTCAAGCATGGCCTTACGTCTATCACCAAATCCAGGTGCCTTTACAGCGGCACACTTAAGTGTTCCTCTCAATTTATTTACCACCAGGGTTGCAAGAGCCTCACCTTCCACATCTTCAGCGATGATGAGCAACGGCTTTCCCATCTTAGCTATCTGTTCCAATATGGGAATAAGATCCTTCATGTTGCTTATCTTCTTTTCATGGAGCAGGATATAGGGCTCTTCAAGATGAACCTCCATCTTTTCTGGATCTGTTACAAAATAGGGACTCAGATAACCTCTATCAAACTGCATACCTTCTACAATCTCTAAGGTGGTCTCCATACCCTTTGCTTCCTCAACAGTTATAACGCCCTCTTTCCCTACCTTTTCCATTGCTTCAGCGATTATATCCCCAATGGAGCTATCATTATTAGCTGATACTGTTCCAACCTGAGCTATCTCTTTTTTGTCCTTAACAGGCTTACTCAATGACTTTAGTTCGTCCACGACCGCACCTACTGCCTTCTCTATACCCCTCTTCAACGCCATTGGGTTGGCTCCAGCAGCTACAAGCTTGCTTCCCTCTTTGTATATCGCCTGAGCCAATATGGTTGCAGTAGTGGTTCCATCTCCCGCCACATCAGATGTCTTGGATGCCACCTCTTTTACCATCTGGGCACCCATGTTCTCAAACTTATCCTCAAGTTCAATCTCCTTTGCAACTGTGACACCATCTTTTGTGGTCTTTGGAGATCCCCAGCTCTTTTCCAACAAGACATTCCTTCCCTTTGGACCTAAGGTAACCTTTACTGCATTGGCCAGGGTATCCACCCCGTTCATTATCTTTTCCCTTGCATTTACGCTATATCTTATCTCCTTTGCTGCCATATCCTACACCTCCCCAAAAAACATTATTTTTTACTTCCCTTCAACAATAGCTAATATATCATCCTCACGCATAATGAGATGCTCCACCCCATCGATCTTTATCTCCGTTCCCGCATACTTGCTGAACAGAACCCTGTCTCCTTCTTTAACACTGAGAGGAACCCTTTCACCCTTATTATTCACCTTTCCAGGCCCTACAGCCACAACCTTACCCTCTTGCGGTTTCTCCTTAGCTGTATCAGGAATAATTATTCCACCGCTTGTCTTTTCCTCCTCCTCTATCCTCAGAACCAATACCCTGTCATCTAATGGCTTAATCTTCATAACCCCAACCTCCTTTTGGATAAGTTTTTGAATTTAAAAAGATTCCTCTATTTGGAATTAAAAAGATAAACACGCCTTTTAAATTGTCAAGTTATCCAGAAAAAAGTTTACCCTTGAATTTGAACTGAGAGGTTTGATAAAAAGGAAAATACTTTAAATTAAGAGCGAGAGCTTTGAATTTTTCAAAGCTCTCAGAAAAAAGCTGTAGATGGAATCTGTCATTGCGAGGGTCTTAAAAGACCCGAAGCAATCTATAAAATGTATGAGATTGCTTCGCTTCGCTCGCAATGACCGGGGTTGGGTCTCTGACCCGGAGGGGGGTGTAACCCCCAGTGTAAAAAGGGGTTATGTAAAGCTCTGTAAGGGATATGTTTTCATATCTTAAGTTTGTGGAAAGACAGATACAAGAGGCACTTGAACGGGGTGAGTTTGACAATCTGCCTGGGAAGGGCAGACCTTTACAGATTGAGGATGACAGTCACATCCCCGAAGATCTCCGGCTTGCATATAAGATACTTAAAAATGCTGACTGTCTTCCGCCAGAGCTTCAGCTGAAAAAAGAGATAAGGCAGATGGAGGATCTGCTTGAATCTCTTCCAGATGAAAGAGAAAAATATAGGCTTATGAAGAAGATCAATTATATGATCATGAAACTAAATATGATGGGTAAGAGATCTCCTCTTCTGGAAGAAAAACAGATATATTATAAGAAGCTTGTGGAGAAATTTTCAGGTTCCTCTCAAAGTGATAGATAAGGAGCAAATATCCTATGAAGATTGCGGTGGTGGACGGACAGGGGGGCGGGATTGGATCTGCCATAATAAAGAAGCTCAGGAAGGCCTTTGGAGAAGGGATAGAGATCTATGCCTTAGGAACCAACTCCATTGCTACATCACGCATGATGAAGGCAGGTGCAAACAGGGGGGCTACAGGTGAAGGTGCTATAATACATACATCTTCGAAGGTGGATGTAATAATGGGTTCCATATCAATACTTGTAGCCCATTCCATGTTAGGAGAGCTGACGCCTAAGATGGCAGAGGCCGTATCTATAAGCACTGCTAAAAAACTGCTTATTCCGCTTACCCAGGAAAATGTGGAGGTAATCGGCGTATCTGATCAGCCTCTACCCCATCTCATTGATGAGATGATAGAGAGAATAAAAATAGGGGAGGTGAAGCATAAAGATGTGTGAACAGGCCGTCTATCTTTTAGAGGAAGGAAAAGAGAAGCTATTTATGGAAAGTGTGGAAAAGATAAAGTGCCAGGATGATGAGATAGTCTTATATGATATATTCGGAAGAGAGGAGAAGATAAAGGGGAAGGTTACAAGAATGAATCTCTTAGATCATAAGATCTTTATAATACCATCTTAGAAGGGAGGTTAAAAAGGATGGATGTAAAGGAAATGGTTAAAAAGATTTATTGGTTAGGACATGATGGATTCAGGATTGAAACCGCTAAGATCATCTATATTGATCCCTATCAGATCTCAGGAGGCCCTGCTGCTGACATAATACTCATAAGCCATGAGCATTTTGACCACTGCTCTCCTGAAGATGTGGAAAAGATTCAGAAACAGGATACCGTGATTGTAACTGAAAAGGACTCCTCTAAGAAGCTTAAAGGAGACATAAGAGTGGTAAAACCTGGCGATAGGGTTGAAATAGGAGATATCAAGATAGAGGCAGTGCCTGCTTATAACACAGATAAGGACTTTCATCCAAAGAAAAATCAGTGGTTAGGGTTTATCTTAGAGGTGGAAGGGATAAGGATATACCACGCTGGCGATACTGACCATATTCCTGAAATGAAGAACTTTAATGTGGATATTGCACTTCTTCCAGTATCTGGCACCTATGTAATGACAGCAGATCAGGCGGTGGAAGCAGCACTGGATATTAATCCTAAAATTGCTATTCCCATGCACTATGGAGCAATTGTGGGAGATAGAAGCGATGCAGAGAGATTCAGAGATGCCCTACAAGGTAAGCTGGATGTGGTAATCTTGGATAAGTCCTGAACCTATCAGATGCCACTCTAAAAGCTGAGGAAGGGAAAGATAGAAATTTCTCTCTTCTATCTTTCCCCTCTTTATACACCCTTTTCCATAGGTATTGCTTTTTCTCCTTAGCTCTCTTAAAAGAGCAGTTATCTGCATTTTATCATTTTATCCAGATCTTCCTCCTTTAAGAGCTTTACCATGGATCTTATCCTGAACCTATCAAGATACTCTATGCTGTTAGATAGCTGATCTTGCCTTCCTTAATCAGTTACCTAAAAATAATCTTGGACGAGGACTTTAATAGGCTCTGGTATCTTTTCAATTTCTCTATATGCCAAAAGCTTTCTGATGGTTACCTCATTTAATCTATGGCCAGAGCTAATCAGAAGCCTTCCTTTTAGTGTCTTTATATCTTGCTCTAATTTCATCCCTGGCTTCAACTCATCTAATTTTAGATATCTAACTTTTGATTCCTTTTTTCCATATAGAGCATTATTAAAGGCTTCTAAGATTTTAGGATCATAATATTGACTTCTTTCTTTAAGGTGTTGAATTGATTTGAGGGGATCGTGTAGCTCATTATTTATGGTATCAAAATCCACAGCAACCTTTAGGATTCTTGATCCGAGAGGAATTTTATCCCCTTTAATATCATCTTTTGGAATACCTGTCCCATCAAAGTTCTTATCCATATATCTGATTATTTCAGCCACTTTTTCCATCCTGGGTATATGACACAAAAGATCATAGCCTATCATGGGAGACATCTCATAGAGTTGAGTCTCTTCAGGTGTAAGAGGTTTGCCTGAGCAGATCTTTTTTATGGTCTCTTCAGATAACATAATGCAACCGATCTGAGAAAGCATAGAGGCAGTTTCTATTTCCCAGTCATCTTCTATACCCAGGCCTCCTAAGATCATCTTTGTATATTCTTTAATCCTCATTGCCCTATCCCATGCCTCAGGATTCAGTAGAGATAGGACCTCCATTAATACATTAACAATCCCTTTTAGTGTCTTCTCTAATAAGGTCCTTTCAGATACAATTAATTCATATTGTCTTATCCCTTGCTCTATGGTCTTTCTAAGTATCTCAGGGGAGCATGGCTTTGTAAGAAATCTAAAGATATGCCCTTTATTTACAGCCTCAATGGCGCTTTCAAGTTCTGCATAGCCCGTAAGGATGATTCTTGTCGTATCAGGAGATATCTCCTTGACCCTGATTAAAAGTTGAATGCCATCCATTTTAGGCATTCTTAGATCAGAGATTATCACTGAATATGGACCATCTTTGGATATCTTGCTTAAGGCCTCCTCTGGGCCAAGGGCTGTATCCATCCTATATTCTCGTCCTAAATACCTCTTTATTCCATCTAAGACCCTCTGTTCATCATCAACAATGAGAATTTTGCTATTCATTCATCTTCTCCAAAGTCTCATCTTCATGAATATATGAGATCCATCTTTTTAGAATCTCCCCCTTAGAGTTCAGATAATGATCATCTTCAAGATCTGCTTCTGATTGCAGGGCTCTTTTGGAAAATAGATTTGCAAAACAGAGAATATCGGATAAGCCCTGGTCTTTTATAAGGCAATCTTTATGATGGGAGTTTACCGCTCTTATTACCTCCTCTTCAAAACCCCAGAGACCCAGAAGATATGCTCCAATCTCTGAGTGTGTGCATCCCAATTCCTGCCTCTCTGTGTCTAAGGGAGAAGAGGAATCTTTAATCTTTTTATATAGATCAAAGAAATTTGTTATAATTACAACCTTTCCCAGATCATGTAATAGTCCTACTAAGAAGGCCTTTTCAGAAAAGCCGATGTCATTAGATTCTCTAAGTGCAATCTTCTCTGCTATCCTTGCACATCTTATACTGTGATTCCATAAGGAATCCATCTCTCTTTTTTCCCTCTCTCCCTGAAGGCCATAAAAGATTCCCAGTCCTAATATTATGCTCTTTAAAGTCTCCAAACCTAAGATAACCGCAGCCTGTTGAGGGGATTTAATTTTTCCACCATATCCAAAATAGGAAGAGTTTACTATCTGTAATATCTTGGCTGTCATAAAGGGATCTTGAGAGATTATATCACCTATCTTTTTTAGGGAGGCGTCACCCTTTTGCATGTACTCAGTAATCTTAATATAGAGAGAAGGAAGTGTAGGAACCCTGGATAGTTTTGATACTATAGCCTTTATCTTAGGATTAGTTAATATCCCCCTTATCTTTAACAGAGATTGGATTGTGCCTACTAAAGAGGCCTTAGAACATGGTTTGGATAGGTGCTGATGGGCAATGAGAGATGTTTTTAGAATCTTCTCTTTGTCTACCTCTCCACTTAATGTGACTCTGATAATTGTGGGATGAGATTCTTTAATCTTTTTTAATAGGGTCAGCCCGTCCATTGAAGGCATCTTTATATTAGATACCACTATATCAAAGGAGTGCTGTTCTATTAACTGTAAAGCATTTTCAGGGGTATTGGTAAAGAAAAGCTCCCATCTACCCTTCATCTTTCTCAACTCTCTTTTGATCCCATCTAAGATGTTTGGCTCATCATCCACAAATAATATCCTGGCCTTTTTCATATCCTCCCTCACCACTTGAGAGATTATTAATAGGAAGCCTTATGATAAAGGTGGTGCCTTTCCCTTCTTCTGTTTCAAAGAAGATAGAGCCATTATGCTTTTTTACCACTATCCTGTGGGTTATCGCTAAACCTTGTCCACTGCCTTTACCCACCTCCTTAGTGGTAAAGAAAGGATCAAATATTCTCTTTTGAATACTTCTGGGGATTCCTATCCCATTATCGCTTATTCTTATTTCCACAAATCCCTCAGATGTATCTGTTTTTATATGGATTCTTCCCTTAATTTCCTCTTTATTCCTTTTTAGTCTCTCTTTTATAGCATGAGCTGCATTAATTATGATATTTAGAAAGACATGATTTAGTTCTTGAGGATATCCATATATATGTGGGAGGTCTGGTTTTAGATCAGTTGTCAGCTCAGCTACATATTTCCATTCGTTTTTTGATATTGTAATAGCATTTTGAATGCATCTGTTAATATCAACTGACGCCCTTTCCTTTGAGCCTGGATGAGAGAATTCTTTAATTGACTGGATAATCTGGGAGATACGATCAATCCCCTCCAAGGATTGCTCAATAGCCTTAGGTATCTCTTTCAATAGAAAACTCATATCTAATTGTTCCATCCTCTTTTTAATCTCATCAATGGGAAGGGGGTCTGTTTCTGTTTCACCTCTATTTAAAAATTTCATTATATAATCAATTAGGCTGGTCAGATCCCGGAATGAGTCATTGAGAAATCTTATATTATCCCCGATGTATTGGGTTGGAGTGTTTAGCTCATGTGCGATACCGGCTGCCAATTGTCCAATAGACTCTAACTTTTGGGTATGTGCGAGTTGTAATTCTAAATTTTTTCTCTCTGTGATATCAGCTCCATATATAATCACATTCATCTTATTGTAATCAAATATTGGATTAATGGTTATTCCCAGAAATCCTCTGCTTCCATCAGGTCTTTTAAAATCTAATTCATCAAGTCTTATAGGAGTCCTTTTTATTCTGCATTCTGAAATACCCGCTCTGATCTTTTCAAGATCCCATAAGATATCACATTCATCTATCTTTCTACCAATTATCTCACTCTGACTTATTCCCAAGATCTTTTCCGCACCTCTATTCCAGATTCTCACTCGATTTTCCCTATTTAATCCTATAATTATACTTCCTACAGAATCTAAAATAAGGCGTGTCTCTATATGCGCCTCTTTTAATTTCTCTTCATCTAATTTCCTATTCAATAACTCCCCGATCCAGACCGATGCTAATTTTAAAAACTGCTCTTCCTTGGCTGAATATCTATAACCATTTGGTAGATATAGATTGATGAGTCCATACAGTCGGCTTTTAAAGATTATTGGAACATATAGATGAAGATGATTTCTCTCACGGTGTTCCAAAATTTGAACTCTGCATATCTGGGCTGCCTTTCCACAAAGACACTGACCCACTTCAATCTCAGGGCATTCGCAAGTCACCTCATTTCCTAATCCATTATGGACAGATAATTTAAGCCTATTATTCTGAAAGATATAGAGGCAACCTCCTCTCTTTACAGAGGAGTTTGGATCAGTGGAAAGAATATCCAGAATAGATTTTAAAAGCCTATTGTGAGGAATATCTAAGATCGATAGCCTTAAAATTTTATATATCTGAGTGATTAAGTTCATGTTCATAATCTCCTGATCCAAATATATAGACTTTTCTTAATTAATCGGCCTTTGGTAGAGAAAATTTTAGATCTTGGAAGTTAAAAGAAGGCTCCTACAATCAAGACCAAGGCAAAAAAAGAGTGGTTGAAAAAAGGAATTCAATGATTTAAATAAATAATTAAACTTTTGAAATTTGGATCTGCCGTGAAAGTCTTATTAACCTTCTCTCTTATATTAATATCTCTTTTTTCGCTTATCTGTCCATATGGCCACAGTCAGCAACTGTATCAAAAAAAGATCTTCTTTGTGCATAGCTATGAGAAGGGTCATGTATGCGGTCAGCCGCAGTATGAGGGATGTGTAAGGGCAATAGAAGATTCGGGATATCTCTTGAAAGAAGGTAAGAACTTTATGGTATTTTATATGGACACAAAGAGGAGGTTTAATACTCCTGAGAAGATAAGAGAACGTGCCAATATCGCACTCAGGCTTATTGAAGAATTCAGTCCGGATATTTTGGTTACCTTCGATGACAATGCCTTTAGATATGTGGGGTTGAGCTTGGTGGATACATCTATTTCCATTGTATTTTCAGGAATGAATTTTCAACCGGAATACTATCACAAGATAATACCGTGCATTGAATCAAGAGAGAGGCCGGGGCATAACATCACAGGGGTCTATGAAAAGCTACATTTTATTGATGCCCTGAAGGTGCAAAGTAAAATCCTGGGCACCTTAGATAAGGTGGTAGTGCTCGTAGAGAGGTATTCTCCCACAGGTAGAGCCCTTATAAGGCAGATAGAGCAAGAGATAAAAGATGAAAAGCCACCATGCAAGATTGAAATCAGGGTGGTGAAGAGCTGGGAGCATTTTAAGGAAGAGATAAGAAGGATCAGGAAAGATCCTCATGTAAGTTCACTCTATCCTGCAGCCTTACTTCTTAAGGATAGATATGGAAATTCCTATACAGCTCCTGAGATATTTAACTGGATAACAGGACATCTTTCTATCCCTTCAATGGCCATAAACTATGCATTTGTTAAATTAGGGCTATTTGGAGGTGCAGGGGTGGATTTCAGGGCAATGGGATATCAGGCTGGCCAGATGGTGGTTAAGATATTAAATGGAAAGAGGGCAGGTGAAATTCCTATTGAAGATGCTAAAAGATATGCCCTTGTATTTAATCTTTCAAGGGCAAGGGAGCTTGGAATTGACATTCCAGAAGATATTCTGATGGCAGCGGATGAGGTTATTGCAAAGTGAAAGAGAGATCCCTTTCAGGAATCTTGATCTCTGCAATTATGATTGTTGTCCTAATCTCTATATCTTTTACCTCTGGAATCACCTATCTTCTTTTAAAAAGACATATTGAGAGGGAATTTAGGGAAAAATTCAAGGTCCAGAGACATCAGGCTAAATCCCTTCTCTCTTTAAGGATCTCTCAATTAAAAGGAAGGCTTAGGAACCTTATCAATGACAATACTATAAAGGTTACCCTGTTGCTTGGGGTAATTCCCCAGCTAAGAGAGAGAATGGAGATGCTATATTTTCCAGAGAACGGTGCATACTTTTATGTGGAAGGAACTATTGAGAGGGATAAGCTCATTATTCCTTCCCCTTCCGAATTGCATAAAGAGCTAATTAAGAGAATTCTTAGCACTGATAAGGAGATGGAACTCTTTGAATCTTTTAAAGGAAGGCCTTTGCTTTTGCTTTCTAAAACCATAGAGCGGAGATATGAAAAGGTGGGAAGGGCGGTCTGTCTCTATTTTTTAGACCAGGACAGAGGGCTTCTAAAAGATATCAGACTTACAGCCAGAGGAGAGATCTACTACCGAAGTGGAAAAAGAGATGCTATAGGTCTTATTTCAGGGAAGAGGATTATCCTACCAGATAATTCCCATTTAATTGAAGATGCAGTGGAAGTGGAGGTGGGAGAGAAGAAGGGCCTAATCAGTAAGCTTGATATATTTTCAGGATTGCTATTGTTTTCGGATCTGAGTCCGCTTGAAAAAACCAAAAAGGAGGTCCTTTTAATTCTTCTCTCTCTTTCAATAGCTGCCCTATCTTTGGGCATAGGAATTGCGCTGATCTTGGCCAAGAGACTCTCAAATCCTCTTAAATTGGCCTCTGAGAGAGCTCAAAAGATATCAGAAGGAGAGTATAATCTTGATCTTCCACCTCCAGATGAGATGCCATATTTAGAGCTGAAGGTAATGACTCAGGCTTTTAACAGGATGCTGAACAGCTTGAGGAAGGCCTTAGAGGAATCTGAAAGTTTTTATAAGGCAATTTTTGAGGCATCAGGAACCGGATTAACTATTGTGGATAAAGATACCACAATTTTATTATGTAATAAGGTCTTTGAAAAGCTCTCTGGATATCGTAGAGAAGAGATTGAGGGAAAGATGAGCTTAACAGAATTTGTTCATCCAGATGACAGAGAGAGGATGCTTGAATATGCAAGGCTAAGAAGGATTGATCCAAGTATGGCTCCACATGAATATGAATTCAGATTTTTAGATAAGGAAAAGAATTTAAAAAACGTTTTTATCTCTGTCGGAATGATTCCAGGGACCAAAAAGAATATAGCCTCTCTCTTAGATATTACTCCAATTAAGAAGATTCAAGAGGCCCTTAGGGAATCAGAGCGAAGATTTAGGGAGCTATTTGAATCCTCAAAAGATGTGATCTATGTCTATAAAGATGGAGAGGGATTTCTTGAAATGAATCCAGCAGGAGAGGAACTCTTTGGCTACAGCAGGAATAAATTTAGAAAAATAAAATTTCAGAAACTGTTTTTAGATCCAAAGGAGTGTATAAAATTTGAAGAAGGGATTAAAAGAAAGGGCTTTGTAAAGGACTTTGAAGCGGCTTTAAAAGGCAATGGAGAAAGGATCATTGAGGCTCTTATAACAGCAACTGAATTTAGAGATGAAAAAGGGAATATAATAGGTCATAGAGGCATTATAATAGATTTAACCGAAAGGAAGAGACTTCAGTTACAGCTCTTTCAGGCACAGAAGATGGAAGCCATCGGAACCCTTGCAGGAGGCATTGCCCATGACTTCAATAATATCCTGAATGCAATCTTAGGCTATGCAGAGCTTCTCTTAATGGATAAAGGAAGATCAGAGCAGGATATAAATGCAATCAAACAGATAAAAAATGCGGCCTTAAAGGCTTCTGAACTTACAAAACAGATCCTCACTTTTAGCAGAAAGGCAGAGTTAAAACTGAGTCCCATAGATCTAAATATGGAAATAAGAGGGGCAGTGAAATTGATAGAGAGAACCATTCCAAAGATAATAGGTGTTGAACTTAAACTCTCGGAGTCTCTTCCCCTTATTAGAGGTGATTCAATACAGATCGAGCAGATACTCTTAAATTTAGCAATAAATTCAAGGGATGCCATGCCAGAGGGCGGAAAGATCACCATAGAGACCAAATATGTCTCCTTAGATGAGGAGATATCAACGAAAATTCCTGGTATTGAAAAGGGAGACTATGTGATGCTTAAGGTATCTGATACAGGCTGTGGAATGGACAGGGAGACCATGAGCAGGATCTTTGAACCATTCTTTTCCACTAAACCGGAAGGAAAAGGCACTGGACTCGGACTTTCTACTGTATATGGGATAGTTAAGGCTCATGGTGGTCATATAACAGTGGATAGTATGCCTGGGGTAGGAACTACATTTAAGATATACTTTCCTGTAATAAAAGGTGAAAATGGGGAAATCAGCCAGAAGGATATTGAAGAGAATGCCTCTGTGCCTTATGGAAAGGAAACAATCTTATTTGTGGATGATGAAGAGTCACTTCTTAAGCTGGGCAAAGAGGTGCTTTGCAGATATGGATATAAGGTGATTACTGCAGAAAATGGAAAGAAGGCATTGGAGATATATCAGAGGGAGAAGGTGGATCTCGTTATCTTAGATCTTATCATGCCTGAGATGGATGGAAAGGAATGTCTTAAAAGGCTTTCTGAGATAGATCCAGATATAAAGGTGATTTTGAGCACAGGATACTCCATAGGTGAGATGGATCTGGGAAAAGAGGGTATCTATATAAAGGGGATAATCAGAAAGCCCTTTAATCTAAAAGAGATGTTAAAAGAGGTC
Source organism: uncultured bacterium (assembly GCA_965613025.1). Classification (GTDB taxonomy): domain Bacteria; phylum Desulfobacterota; class DSM-4660; order Desulfatiglandales; family JALVMZ01; genus CAYTXJ01. The sequence goes on along the minus strand of CBFDUE010000004.1, from coordinate 33,988 downwards.
AGGAGAGTATTGGATAGAAATTAATTCTGGCTGGATCTTTCATATCTTCCTGATCCAAGAAGCCCTTGGAGGTAGGCTGGATGTGGTGATCCTGGATAAGTCCTGAACTAATCAGATGCCACTCTAAAACTTGAGGAAGGGAAAGATAGAAATTCCCCTCCTCTATCTTTCCCCTCTTTATACACCCTGTTCCATAGATATCACATTTTCTCCTTAGCTCTCTTAAAAGAGCAGTTATCTGCCTTTTATCCAGATTCCCCTCCTTTAAGAGCTTTACCATGGATCTTATCCTGAACCTATCAAGACCCTTTATTCTGTAAGATAGCTGATCTTGCCTCCCCCCTTCCCTGACTAAAAGATATCTCTTTATAAGATGCACAGGATACTTTGAAGAGATCCTAAGCCACATGTCATAGTCTTCACAGGCTGGAAGCTCCTCATCAAATAGGCCCACTTCATCAAATAGCTCCCTTCTAATTATCACCGCAGAGGGACTTATAAGACATAGCCTTAGAGATCTTTCAAATATATAACCCCCTTCCTTTTTATGAATATTTTTAGGATTTACCCTCCTGCCCCCTCTTATCCAGATCTCTTCACACTGGCAGATCTTGCAATCCGGATGCTCCAACATATATTCAGTCTGAATCTTTAACTTTTTTGAAAACCAGTAGTCATCAGAATCCAAGAATGACAAAAAGGGGGATGAAGATGCCCTGATACCGCTATTTCTGGAAGAAGATACACCCATATTTTTCTTGTGTCTGATTATCTTTATATACCTGCTAAAGCGATCTAAGACAGAGGATGTCTCATCTTGAGATCCATCATCTACCACAATTATCTCATAGTCTTTAAAATCCTGATACAACACAGAGCTGATTGCCCTTTTTACCAATCTTGCCCTGTTAAATGTGGGAATTATTACAGAGACCAGAGGCATGGATCCCTTATTTTAATAGAATATTCCAGATCATTGAAAGTATTCCAGGCAGAATAAGGATTCCATCTACCATAGTCTCAAGCCTCAATCCAGGATATATCCACCCCTTTCTGTATATATTTACTAAGAGCAGAGCATATGGAAAGCATAGGATAAAAAAGAGAATTTCAGGCGATCTAACCACTCCGCTGATATATACATAAAACAGTGGCAAAATCATAAGGGCTGAAAGATATTCAATAATCTTAAGGCTATTCTTTTCTCCAATAATTACAGGGATAGTCTCTGTTCCTACGATAAGATCCCCCTGTATATGGAAGATATCAAAGAGAGAGGTTCTTATAAATATCAGAGAGAATACAATGGAACATGTCAAAAGTATAGGGGACAGGGTAATCTTTCCATATTCTAAAAAAGGTAGAATCCCTATCATAGTGGTCCAGGCAATTGGTATGGATAGCGTCTTGGAACCTGGTATATCCTTTATGCTACGGTATCTTCCAAGTATGGGAAGAAAGGAAGGTATGATAAAGAGGCTATATGCTAGACCAATCATTGTAAGGCAGATTAATATTAAAAATGCCATCTTTTCAATATTATAGGCCAGTATAAGTGAAAATAGAATACAGAGTGAGGAGATCAGCACAAAGGCCTTTCTGTATCTGTTATAAAATCTTGCTGTATCTGGCTCATTATATGTGCCTGAGCCCTTATCTAAAAACCTATTAATCAGATGCAATCCGTAAAGATATAGAGATACTAAAAGACACATCCTTCCATCTATGGGCATATTCCAGAACCTCTTAATGGCATAGGAAAGGGACAGTGCACCCAAAAATATCATCATATTTGTCTTAGAAAAAAAGCTCATAACCCTCTTCATCCCTTTCCATATCCCCAATTCCCTATAGGAAGATATACGCTCCAGCCTCTGAAGCACCTCCTTTATTATCCAGTTAGGGGTAGAGGCTCCTCCAGTAAGGCCCACTATCTTCATGTGAGATAGCTTATCAATGGGGAGTTCATCTGCCCTTTCAATATGAAATGTGGGAATGCCAGTGGATCTTGCAACTTCTGCAAGTCTCTTTGTATTTCCGCTATGATATCCTCCAACCACTACCATGGCATCTACTTCAGAACATATCCTCTTCACCTCTTCCTGCCTTTCAACTGTTGTATCACATATGGTGTTAATAATAAGAGAGTCGGGAAATCTCTCCTTAAAGGCCTTACTTATCTCATCAAAGAGGCCGAGTTCCTGTGTTGTCTGGGCAACCAGAAGATATGGTCCTTTTGATGGAAGAGACATAATATCTGAAAGAGAATTTATAACATGGGCACCGTTTTCTGCATACCCCAAAAGACCTATTACCTCTGGATGTTCCCTTTCACCAAAGATAACGGTCTTATATCCCTTTCTGCTGTAATATCTAATAATTGCCTGAACCTTCGCAACCCTGGGACAGGTGGCATCAATCACCTTTAAAGGCAAGGATCTTAGCTTTTCTCTTATCTGTGGTGGTATTCCATGAGCCCTTATAAGAAGCACCCCCTCTTTTAACTCTGATACATCATCTATTAAGTATATCCCCTTCTGCTCCAAGAGTTGAAGGACCTGTCTGTTATGGATTAGGGGGCCATAGGTATAGATAGGGCCATTACCTCTTAAGGCCTCACTTAATACCATGTCCATTGCCCTCTTAACCCCCATGCAGAACCCGGCTGTCCTTGCCAGCTTGACTTTCAATACATCACTCCTTATTATCTCTTTTAAATTCAGACAGATAATTATTAAAGATCTCCAAGAGCTGTTCCATATCCTCTATATGGGAGATCCTCTCTCTAAATCTCCTTGCTCCTGCACTTCCCTTTGTGATCATAAACAGGATCCTTTTTGACCTCAATAATAGTCCTCTTTCATCATAGAATCTTCTGAGGGTCTTTACATATTCAAAAAAGAGTCTTCCTTTTTCTTCTATGTGGGGTTCCATATATCTTCCACTGACTTTAAGGTCTATGGCCTTCTTAAATATCCATGGATCCCTTAAGGCCCCTCTTGCAATCATTACTCCATCGCATTTAGTCTTCTCTTTCATCTTAAATATATCTTCCACGCTGAATATATCCCCATTTCCTATCACAGGAATATCTACAGTGGCTTTTACAGAAGAGATATGGCTCCAGTCTGCTGATCTTGAAAAATCCCAATCGGCATATCTTGCATGTATGATTATTCCATCTGCCCCCCCATCTTCAATTGCCTTTGCTACATCCCTTATCCCGCACTCTGAGCTATTCCACCCTGCCCTTATCTTACAGGTAAGAGGTATGGATATGGCATTTTTTACCTCAGATACTATCTTATAAACCCTTATAGGATCACTGAGTAGTGCAGCTCCTGCGCCCTTCTTTACTACCTTCTTTGCAGGGCATCCCATATTGATATCTACCAGATCTGCACCCGATTCTTGGCAGATGATCGCTGCCTCTGCCATGGTCTTAGGATCTGAACCAGATATCTGGAATGCAACAGGCCTCTGGGAGGATTCAGTAAAAAGATATCTCCGTGTCTTTTTATCTCCCTTTACTAACCCCACAGAACTTATCATCTCAGTAAAAACCAATGAGGCGCCCATCCTTCTTATAAGAGCTCTAAATGCAGGATCAGTTATTCCTGCCATAGGTGCCATTAAAAGACAGTTTTCCAAAATGATATCTCCAATCTTAAGACTCCTCATCTCACCTTCCTTTTTCTTACCATACGCACGATGCTTTCCACATGATGAGTCTGGGGAAACATATCAATGGGTTGAATCAGCTCTATTGCATAATCTTCTTTCAGTAAGGAAAGATCCCTTGAAAGGGTGGTGGGATTGCACGACACATATAACATCACCGGGGGAGCCATATCCCTTAGCATGGATATAACTCTTTTATGCATACCTGCCCTTGGAGGGTCCATTATCACAAGATCTGGAGATATCCTTACATGGGGTAGAATCTTGAGTATATCCCCCTTAAAAAAACTACAGTTTTCCACACCATTTATCTTACAATTTTCCCATGCATCCTTAACAGCGCTTTCTTCCAGCTCAATTCCCAAAACATGGCTTGCAATCTCTGAAACATATATGGATATGGTGCCAGTGCCACTGTAAAGATCCAGGACATATTCTCCTCCCTTTAGTCCTGATAGCTCCAGGATCAGATCATAGAGCCTTTTTAGATTAAGAAAATTGGTCTGAAAAAAGGAATTGGAAGATATCCTAAACATATATCTTCCTATCCTCTCTTGAATATAACCATCGCCCAAAAGCAGTATCTCTCTTTCTCCAACCGCTATATTTGCTTTCCTTGTATTGATACTATTAATGACTGTATGTATGGATGGTATCTCATCTCTTAGAGGCCCTACCAACTTCCTTAGGCTATGAGATTCCTCCCTCTTTGTAACAATCACCACCATCCATTTTCCACTTCCTTTTGCATATCTAAGTGTAAGATATCTCAGAGAACCTTCATGCCTCTTAATATCATAAATAGAGAGGCGATTTTCTCTTACCCATTCCTTTACCTTCCTTAAGATCAGATCACCTATCTGGGACTGAAGCATACACCCTTCCATATCCAGCACCTTATAATATGTGCCAGATACATGAAGCCCTAATGCAAATTCAGTATCATCTCTATCTTTCCTTTGCATATTCCATACCCTGTTTGAGAAAGAAAACTCCATCTTATTTCTGTAGTGAAATTCTTCAGGTGAATCCACTATGGGTAGAATAATATCTCTGTTTATCCCAACCGCCCTGTTTAATGCCTCGTAGAGGAGCTCATGCTTATATTGGAGCTGTGCATCATAGCTTATGTGCTGCCATTGACATCCCCCACAGAGGGGAAAATATGGGCAGAAGGGGGATCTTCTATATGGAGATGGGTTTAATATCTCTACTATCTCTGCCTCTGCATAACTCCTCTTCTTTTTAGATAATCTTAGAACTACCTTCTCCCCAGGGATAGCCCTCTTTACAAACACCACCAGCCCATCAATCCTACACAACCCCTTTCCCTCGGGTGTTATCTTCTCTATCTCTGTCTCAAAGTTCCTGTCTCTTTTCATAATAAATCATTTTACATACAAAATATAAGCAAATAAAATAGATTTTACCAAATTATGGCATGGATAGATAAAAAAAACAGAAAGATTGGAGTTAAGATCGTATACTATGGGCCTGGAAGAGGAGGAAAGAGCACAAACCTTGAATATATATACAATACCTATAGGGACAGGATAAGATCCAGGCTTTCAATAGTGAATTGGGAAGAGAAGAAGACCTTTTTCTTTGACTACTTTCTCTTTAATCTGGGAACTATAAAGAAATATCGCTTAGAGGTCAAGTTCTTCAGTGTGCCAGGGCAATCTGCATACCAGAGGACCCGAAGACTGATACTGAAGGGAGTGGATGGTATAGTCTTTGTTGCAGATTCCATATTGGTAAGAAGGGAGAAAAACATAATATCCCTTTTGGATCTTAGAGAAAATCTTTCCATCTTACAGAGGGACATATTTCGAATACCAATAGTATTTCAATACAATAAGAGGGATCTGGAAAAGAAGGGAATCCCACTCTTAGATATAGCCTCTCTGGAAGCAGATCTAAACCATGAGTTAAGAGCCCCCTATTTTGAGGCAAGTGCTCTTTATGGAAGGAATGTCATACCCACCATGAAAGAGATAATTGAGCTTGTGGTAAGATCCCTCAGAAAGGGAGGTATTATCTAAAGAAGATGAATAGCAGCGGTGATATGGAAAAGAGGCTTAGGGAGGCTGAGACCTACGAGTCTATGGGTCTTTTGGATGAGGCCCTAAGTGTCTATAAGGAGATAATTGATGCCTTTTCAATTGAAGAGGCAAAGAAAAGGCAGATACAAAAAAGGATGGATGAGCTTAAAGAGAAGATTAAAGATGGAAAAAAGAGATATGTAAAGGATATTGGACCAGAAGATCTGCGCAGGATAAATGAAGCTCTTGATCTCAGTCAGACACCATCGGAGATCTTAGAAAGTGCCGAGGCATTTAAAGAACTTGGCCTCCTGGATAGGGCTATCTCTGAGTATGAAAAGTTGCTTTCTTTGGGATATTCCATATCCTGGATAATTCCCAATCTGATGCAGATCCTGATACATAGATATAGTGTTTCAGAGGCAACTGAAAAGGTAAAAGATATAATCAGAAAGAATATCAATTCAAAGGGCTCCAGATACAAGGAGGCATTCTTAGTGCTTGCCGAATACTTAGATAGCAGAGGAAGTAAAGATTTGGCAAGGAACCTTTACGAAGAGCTGCTCAAAGAATTCCCTCAGGATCCAGATATAAAGAAAAGGATGGAGATATTGAAGATAAGCATAGTATCCGGCTCACGCTATGATTATCTGATTCAGAACCATATCATAAGCCCTGAGCAGCTAAAAGAGGCCTTTTATATATCAAAGCGAAGCGGAAAGAGTATTGATACTGTCCTTATGGAGCATTTTCACATTAAAAAGGAAGACATAGGCAGATCCCTTTCACACTATTACAGATGCCCATTTAAAGGTTTTGAACCCAATATATTGCTCCCATCAGAGCTTGTGGTAAGTATAAAAAAGTCCTTTCTGCTTCATGAGCACTGGGTTCCATTGAGATGGAGTAAAGATGGTGTGGAGGTCTTGGTGGATAATCCCAATGATCCTATGAAGATAGATCATATAAGGGCACTTCTTAAGACCGATAGGATCAAATTCTATGTAGGGCTTAAGGAGGACATTGAAAGGTATATAGAGCTGATCTATGAAAGGAAAGAGGAAGAGGAAAGAGAAAGGGAGCTCTTTGAAGATCTATCAAATCTTCCTAAGATAAGCCTTGTTGAGGAGGAGGAAGAAGAGATAGAGGAGGAGTGGGATGAGGAATCTGGAGAGGTGGTAAGAGCGGTGGATCATATATTGTTAAGTGCATTTAGACAGGGGGCCTCAGACATTCATATTGAACCCTCTCCTCAGGAAAAGAGGACTATTATAAGGTTTAGGTTAGATGGGGTCTGTCAGGAATATATCAGCCTTCCATTGAGTATGGCAAGACCTGTGCTTTCCAGATTAAAGATAATGGCAGGGCTTGATATCTCAGAAAGACGCCTTCCTCAGGATGGTAAGATTAAATTCAGAAGAAAGGGTATAACACCCTTTGAGCTCAGATTGGCCACTATCCCTACAGTGGGAGGTTATGAAGATGCGGTGCTCAGGATATTGGCTAAGGCAGGGGCAATGAAGCTTGAGGATATGGGGATGACAGAGCGAAATCTTTCAACTCTGAAGAGGCTGATAACCCAACCCTATGGAATAGTCTTAGTGGTTGGTCCAACTGGGTCAGGGAAGACCACCACACTTCATGCATGCTTAGATTATATAAATACCCCAAAGATAAAGATATGGACTGCTGAGGATCCTGTGGAGATCACACAGAAGGGAATGAGGCAGGTAGAGGTAAAGCCAAAGATTGGACTTGATTTTGCAAGAGTTATGAGGGCGTTTCTCAGGGCAGATCCTGATGTTATAATGATAGGTGAGATGAGGGATAAAGAGACTGCTTCCATTGCAGTGGAGGCATCTTTAACAGGGCATCTGGTCTTTTCCACATTGCATACCAACAGCGCCCCAGAGACCATCACAAGGCTCTTGGATATGGGAATAAATCCGCTTAATTTTGCAGACTCATTACTCGGGGTGCTGGCACAGAGACTGGTCCGACGGCTTTGTAAAGACTGCAGAGAGCCATACCATCCTGATGAAGAGGAATTTGAATCCTTAGTAATGGAGTATGGAAAAGAGTTCTTTAAAAATACCGGTATCACATATTCCAAAGAGCTGGTGCTCTATAGGCCTAAGGGATGCGATAAGTGTATGAATACAGGGTATAGAGGCAGAATGGGCATTCATGAACTCATGGAAGGAACCGCTACAATCAAAAAACTTATTAAAAAAGAGGCAGAGACAGAGACTATAAGAGATGCTGCACTTAAGGAGGGAATGACCACACTAAAACAGGATGGTATCTTAAAGGTGCTCAGTGGTGAGACGGATATGGGTGAGGTAAGAAGGGTATGTGTAACATAGGAGAGAGGGGGATGAAAGGAAAGGCACTCATAATTGATAATGACTTTCTCTTTGTGGAATTCTTAGAGAGGATACTTACGGGGAGGGGCTATAGGGTCTGGAGATCTTACAGGGCGGGAAAGGGACTTGAGATGGTTAGAAGGCAAGACTTTGATCTTATCTTTATGGACTATATGATCTCCTATGCAGATGGGGAGCAGATCATTGAGTTTTTGAAGGGATGGGCAAAAGAAAAAGGGATAGTGGTTGTGGTATATAGTGGATGTTTACTTGAGCAGATGGAAAGTGCCAAAGATATGGGGGTTGATTATCTAATTATAAAAGGCCCCATAAATAATATGAAAAGAGAGATTGAAAAGGTCTTAGAGGAGGTGGAACAGGGGGGAAGGCAGAGAAAGACCAAGATAATAGAACCAAGGAAAATCTGGCCCAGGCAGGAAACTGCAAGGCTTCTGGATCATATAAGATACATGAAATCCATTATAAATTCCCTTCCAATGGGTATTATATTTGTGGATAGCGATGGTATTATAACAGGTTGTAACATTAAGGCCACTGATATCCTGGATCTAAGCACTGAAGATCTTTTAGGTCGCAGGATATGGGAATTATCAGAGGGATCTGATATAAATCGATTAAGGGATCTTATAAGAGATAGAACTACACACCAAGGTGATGAACAGATTATGGAGATGGTATTTAATGGAAAAACGCTGACAATTTCTGCCATATCTCTTATCTTTGATTATGAAACCAATGGATGGGTGTTTATATTAAAGGAGAAAAAGGGTTAATGGATAATAAGAGGATAAAACGGGACTATCTTTCCGCAGAGAAGGTCTGTGGGATTCTATTGAAAGAAGGTCTTATTGATGTAAGGCAGAGGGATGAGATATTCAAAAAGAAGGATAGATTGAAGAAGCGGCTTGAGGAGTATCAGCGAATAAGATATGTAGCAGGAGGGTCTAAGAGGATACGCCCTCCTGTGGATATAATAGATATTATATCTGCAATGGAGCTTGAAAGGGCTGATGAACCTGGAAAGATCTTAGATGAAGAGACCATACTTCAGGCACTCTCTAAGGCCTGGAATGTGGGATATAAAAAGATCGATCCACTTAAACTGGATCTTGAGCTTGTCACAGGAAAGATCCCAGAAGGCTTTGCATTAAAAAATCTTGTCCTTCCCATTGAAGAAAAAGACGGCACCCTGATTGTTGCAACTCCCTATCCCCTCGATATAGAAATCCTTCAAGATATATCTAAGGTCACTCAACAGAGGGTTAGACCGGTCCTTAGCAGTAAAGAGGATATATTGAAGGTTATAAATGAATTCTATGGTTTTAGACGCTCCATCTTAAAGGCTGAACAGCAATTCTCTATTCCTTCTGTGGATCTTGGAAATCTGGAACAGCTAAGCAAAGGAGAGATTAGCTCTGATGATCACCATATTGTAAATGCGGTTAATCATTTGTTTTCCTATGCATTGGATCAAAGGGCAAGCGATATACATATTGAACCCAAAAGGGATATAAGTGTTGTAAGATTCCGTATTGACGGGGTCTTGCACAAGGTATTTGAGCTTCCAAAGAGCATACATTCTGCCATTGTAAGTAGAATAAAAAATCTGAGCAGAATGGATATGACGGAGAAGAGAAGGCCACAGGATGGTAGAATAAAGCTACAAAGAGACAGTGACAGTGTGGAGATAAGGGTATCTTCTGTGCCAGTTGCATTTGGAGAAAAGATTGTAATGAGGATATTGGACCCTCAGATACTTTTTCAGGATCTGGATAGTCTTGGATTTACGCATATGGATCTCCTTAGATACAGGCAGATAATTCACATGAGACACGGTATAGTGCTTGTATGTGGCCCCACTGGAAGTGGAAAGTCTACCACCCTGTATTCCACCCTTACCTATCTCTCATCCCCTGAGATTAATATCGTCACTGTTGAAGATCCCATTGAGATGGTACACGAAGATTTCAATCAGATCGGGGTTCAGCCATCGGTGGGAATTACCTTCGGCTCAATACTTAGGAATATCCTAAGGCAGGACCCGGATATTATAATGATAGGAGAGATGAGGGATCTGGAAACCGCTGAAAACGCTATTCAGGCAGCATTAACTGGACATCTGGTCTTTTCCACACTGCATACCAATGATGCGGTGTCTGCCATAACAAGGCTTCTGGATCTGGGTCTTCCTGCCTTCTTAATCAAGGCAACACTTATAGGTGTGGTGGCTCAACGGTTGGTAAGAAAGATCTGCAGATTTTGTAAAGAGAGATTCACTATGGATTCAGAGGAATTAAGGGAGCTTGGAATAGATATAAGAAGGGATGGTAAGATAACCCTTTATAGAGGTAAGGGCTGTATAAGATGTAGAGGAACAGGCTATCTTGGAAGGAGTGGAGTATTTGAGATCCTGACCGTAACAGACAGGATAAGGTCACTGATAAGGGATCAATTTGATACAGACTCTGCAAGAAAGGTGGCAATAGAGGAGGGAATGGTAACCCTGAGGGACAATGCGGTAAGAAAACTAATTGAGGGAATCACCACATACGAAGAGGTGTTAAGGGTAACATGGGAAGAGATTCATGAAGTGGAGAGCTGATGCTTCTTCAACTTAACATATCTGAGCTTGCAATCATAAACAGGCTGGAGGTAAGATTCGCTCCTGGTCTAAATATCATAAGCGGCCAGACAGGTGCAGGTAAATCCATACTCATAGATGCGGTAAATCTGATTAGGGGAATCAGATCATCTTCAGAGATGATACGCTCAGGTTCACAGGAGGCGAGGGTAGAGGCCCTGTTTTCCATTCCCAAGAGTTCTAAGGTGGCAGAGTATCTCAAAGAGCTGGGATATCCTGTAGAGGAGGAGCTCCTTATAATAAGAAGGATTCAGAGGGGTGGTAAAAATAGGGTCTTAATAAACGGGATGCTTGCCACAGTTCAGATACTTTCAAATCTCGCTCGCATGCTTATAAGTGTAAGCGGGCAAAATGAACATCAGGAGCTATTGAAAGCAGAAAACCATCTAAAACTTCTGGATCAGTTTGGAGGGCTCCTGGAAGAAAGAGAAAGATATAGAAAGGTATTTGAAGATTTTAAAAGATTGGAGCAGGAGATCCACACATTAAAGATGGAGCTTGAAGAGGATCAAAAGATGGAAGAGCTTATCCGATTTCAACTCAGAGAGATAGACTCTGCCGGGCTTAAAGAAGGAGAAGATGAAGAGCTTGAGAGGGAATTTAAGATCTTTCAGAATGCCAAAAGGATTGCAGAGGTTCTAAACAATGCCTATGAGGAACTTTATGAAGGAAAGGATTCGGTTATCTCTAAGTTACATAGTGTTATTGGTGAGATGGAAGACTTAAAGGAGTTTGATAGCGTCTTTAAGGAGATGGTGGATCAGCTTGAAATCGCAAAAGTAAATGCAGAGGATGTGGCATTGGAGGTGGGAAGAAGAAAGATGAACCTCTCCTTAGACCCTGAAAGGCTTATGGGTTTAGAGGAGAGAAGGTCTGTGATCAATAGACTTAAGAGAAAATATGGATCTACCATTGAAGAGATCCTAAAGACCAAAAGGAGACTTGAAGAGAGGCTTTCAGGGATTGAGGAAAAGGTTCTTAGATTAGAAGATTTAAAGAAGAGATATTCAGATATGGAGGAAAGGCTATGGGATATGGCACACCTCCTCTCCAGTAAGAGACATAAGGTGGCAGAATCTTTGAAGTGTGCTATTGAAAAGGAGCTGAACCAACTGGATATGAAGGGAACGAGCTTTGAAGTTCGTTTCTTTAACGAGAATGAAGGAGAACCTAAATTAACCGATTCTGGATATGATAGGGTGGAATTTTTTATCTCAACCAACATAGGAGAGGATCTCAAACCCCTTTCAAAGATCGCCTCAGGTGGAGAACTCTCTCGCATTATGCTTGCTATAAGAAGTATCCTATCTGAGAAGGAGAGCAGTGAGACGCTTATATTTGATGAGGTGGACTCTGGCATCGGGGGAGCAACTGCAGAGGTTGTGGGTGAAAAGCTCAGAGCACTATCTTCATCCTATCAGGTGATATGTATAACCCACCTTCCACAGATAGCAAGTAAAGGGGATATCCATCTCCTTGTAAGAAAGGGGATAAAGGGTAAGAGGACAGAGACACAGATCCTCAAACTCAATAAAGAGGAGCGTATAAGAGAGATAGCCAGAATGCTTGGAGGTAAAAAGATAACAAAAAAGGCTATAGAACATGCAAGGGAGATGTTACGAAAATTTTAATAAATTACTTTTAATTATTCTCTTTTGAGGCGGACAATCTGACCCACACTATATTTTGTTTTATTATTTAGGGATATGCAGATAGAACTTATCTTTCTTGTCTCCTTTATCTCTATCTCACCCAATTTATCTCCCAAGACCGGTATGGGCCTTCCTTCTGAGGAAAGTATATAGTCACTAATGGGATATACCTCAAATATCATCCCCCTTTTATGCCCCACCAATGAGCCACCATTAATGAATATGTTTCCATCATCTACCTTTATTATTCTGCCTTGCCAGGGAATCTCAGATAGGGTCTTAAGAAGGGTATTGATGTGCCTTTTTGTTAATCTCTTAAAGGTCTTTAAGATCCTTTCATCACTGAGTGCCATCTGAGATTCCTCATCATTTTCAAGATATAGTGTCTCCTCTTCCACACTGGATGCGATATAGGTCCCTGTAAATACATCAATCATATTTAAGACCATAAATATCTTTAGCTCCTGCCTTTCCTTTCTAAAAGGCCATATCCCTCTCTTTTTAATCTCCTTTTGAAAGGGGGGAATAATAGCAGTAAGTATTATCTGTGCACCTTGAGCCTTACCCTTCTTTAGTAGATCCTGATCTATGCTGATCCCATAGTAGGGAAGAAGGGTCTTTGCAAGTGTTGGTCTATAACGCATCTCCTTTCGAACTATAAGTCTTCTATCCTTTAAAAGCCTATCCATAAAGAGCGTATCTAATTCCCGGATAAGGTCTTCACTGAGCTTTGCACTATTTATAATGGGAAAATATAGGATCTCTTTTTTTAAGATGGTCTTCTTTGCCCTAAAGTGACTGAGCACGGGTTCAGGGATCTTTCTTATCCGGTTACACCCAATTATGCAGATAAAGACCAAGATACATAATATAAAAGATCTTCTATTCATCTCAATAGACTATATCAAAGCTATCAAATTCGCCTAAGAACTCCTCTTCCTTAACATCCACTCCGTCAACACGGGCAGCAGGAGGCCCTTTATGACACCATTTAATCAGCTCTCTTACCTTATCTTCTGAACCCTCTACAACGACTTCCACAGTGCCATCCCATCTGTTTTTTACCCATCCTGTAACTCCTAAGCTCCTTGCCACCTGTCTTGTGGAATCTCTAAAAAATACCCCCTGAACCCTTCCTTTTATAATCAGGTGCATTCTGACATTATCCATCTTATCCCTCCAATATCTTAAAGAATGTGGCTTCATCTATGATCTCAATACCCATCTCTTTTGCTTCTCTTAGCTTTAGCCCAGGAGCATCACCTAAGATGAGAAGATCAGTGTCAGATGATAGCTCATGGACCAGCTTAGCACCTAAGGATTCCAGATATTCCCTTATCTCATTCCATGAAAGGGAATTTAGGGAACCACTTAGACACACCTTTTTACCTTTAAATATATTCTTTGAAGGTGTGGGAAGGGAGAGAAATCTCAGTGATGACTCCTCTTGAGACCAGAGGAATCGGATAAAGAGTTCTGTTCCATCCTCTTTAAGGGGTCTGTTTTCCCTTATTACCATGCCTTCCACATCGTATGGAAGCTCATCTGTTTCATCCCTTATCTCTTTATGGATCTCCTCAATATCATATGGGTTAGAAAAGGTGCTAATCATCGTTCGGTTTATTCTAAAACCCAGATTCTGAAGATAGGATATAAGTTCAATCTGGTTTTTAAATTCGCATCCAAAATCTGCCTTTGCCCAATAGCAAAAGATCTTAAGGGGTCTTCTTGCAGTAATCCTTGGATCAGTTTTCAATGAATGTGAGGTCGCATGAAATGTGTCTTTAAAACCCCTAATGCCTCTGCTTTGAAGTGCTGAATTTAATGTATTTAGATCCTGCCTTTCCATATATACCTTTATACCAACTGTAAGCCATGGAGGAATGGTGAGATTATCATATAGGGGAAAAATATGTAAAGGAACATCCAGGATGGTGGACATATGTAGAAAGAGCTCATCATCTTCAGATATTGCAGATATAAGCCTTCCCTCTCTATAGAGTAGATCCACCTCTACACCTTTTAAAAGAGGCTCAACAATGAATGAGTCATATCTATCCCTTTGAATATTTAAAAGCTCTATAAGCCTTTCCATATCTCTTATGACATATCTTTTAAGGTCCCTCTTCCATCTATATGTAGGAGCATCTTCAAGGCCGTATCTACTTTTAAGCTCAATGAGTCTATTCAATAATCTATCATAGTCCTCATCGTTTATTTCAGGATCCTTTAGGATATGATATCTAAACCTATGATACATTATCCTGTTTTCCAGATTTTCTATCTCTTGACTCATTTCTCTATCCATCTCTTCTCCATGACCTTAAAAGGAGATCTTTAAAGATATCTGGAATCAATCCACATACCCTCTTAAATTCCTTATCCCTGAACCCCGGCTTCCATCTGTAAGGTAAAAGCAGATCAGAGACCAGAAGCAACCCCGCAATCTTCACTGATCTAAAGGTTGCAACTGTAATCAGAGCAGAGAGCTCCATATCCACACCCAATATACCCATCTCACAATATCTCCGTATCTTTGAAGGCGTCTCCCTATAGGGCGCATCTATGCTCCACATATTCCCTTTATGATACCTTAGGCCCCTTTTATCTAAGATTTCAAGGATCCTGCTGTTCATCTCCATATCAGTTCTACAGGTTTCCAGATCCACCGGATAGTGTTCTGAAGTCCCCTCTTCTGGAATTGAGCTTTGGGGAACTATAATATCTCCAATCTCTATATCTTCCTGGATAGAACCACAGAATCCATATACCCAGATCCTTTCTGCCCCAAGTGCAATCATCTTTTCAAGGCCAAGTACTGCCTGAGGTGCCCCTAAAAAGGGGCCTACCATATAGGGCCCTTTATCCACCTTAAAGAGATGAAAGATCTCTGAATCAAACCTGTATATGGGAAAGGCATTAAAACGCTCTTTAAATCTATTGAGCTCACCTGATACGAGCACCATCAATACATCACCTTCAATACAAGGCTCACCCTTCCCCCTTCTTGGATATATTATTCCTTCCTCTCTATTCATATACACCTTGAGGGATAAATAATAGATATTTGCTTAAAGGTAAAGGAGTTAATGCCTGTTCTTCCACTTCGTAAGTGGCCACTTACGAAGTGGAAAAAATTTTAAATTGTATTATGTGGTTTTTGTCATATAATTATTTCAAAAATTGCAACTGGAGGAGATTATGTCCACCCTGGTAGTTGTGGGAACCCAGTGGGGCGATGAAGGAAAGGGAAAAATTGTGGATCTTCTGGCCTCTAAGGCAGACATAGTGGTGAGATTTCAGGGGGGAAACAATGCAGGCCATACCTTAGTGGTTGGGGGAGAGAAGGTCATATGTCATCTTATCCCTTCTGGAATCCTGAATGAGGGAAAGAAGTGTATAATTGGAAATGGTCTTGTTCTGGATCTTGAGGTGCTCATTGAAGAGATGGAAGACCTTAAAAAAAGGGGGGTAGATATCACACCAGAAAGACTCTCTATAAGTGAAAAGGCACATATCATCATGCCATATCATAAGGCCATAGATCTTGCACGAGAAAAGGCAAAAGGCAGAGGCAAGATAGGCACCACTGGAAGAGGTATTGGCCCATGCTATGAGGATAAGGCTGCAAGAGTGGGAATCAGGATGGTTGATCTTCTTGAGCCTGACACCCTCAGAGAAAAACTGGATTCCAACCTGAGAGAGAAAAATTTTTACCTAAAAGAGCTATTTGGAGAAGATCCTTTTGATCTTGAAGATATATTTAGTAGATATGAAAAGTTTGGTGAGATCCTAAGGCCCTATATTAAAGAGATAGGCCTTGAGCTGGAATCTGCCATAGCGGATGGTAAAAGGGTCCTCTTTGAAGGGGCTCAGGGAACCCATCTGGATGTGGATCATGGAACCTATCCCTATGTCACCTCTTCCAACCCTGTTGCATCTACCGCTGCCACAGGCACTGGCATTGGTCCTAATAGACTGCATAGTATCATGGGAGTGCTGAAGGCCTATACCACAAGGGTGGGATCAGGGCCATTTCCCACAGAACTCACAGATGAGATCGGTGACTATATTCAGAAAAGAGGGGCTGAGTTTGGAGCCACAACAGGAAGAAGAAGGAGATGCGGCTGGTTGGACATGGTAATGGTAAAGGACTCTATCAGATTAAATGGACTTACGTGCCTCAGCATCACAAAGCTTGATGTTCTGAGTGGACTAAAGAGGGTGAAGATATGTGTGGGATATGAATGTGATGGAGAGCAGCTTACACATAGGCCTGCAAGCCTTAAGAGGCTATCCAGATGCTCTCCCATATATGAAGAATTTGAGGGGTGGGAAGAGGATATATCGGATATAAAGAGGTTTCAGGATCTTCCTTCAGAGGTCAAAAGATATCTTAAAAGGATAGAGGAGGTCTCTGGCATTCCCATTTCCATTATCTCTGTGGGACCCACAAGGGAGCAGTCCATAATACTTGAGGAACCCTTTTAGAGATATGAGTATATATGAAAAGCCATATGATGTAATTGTGGTTGGAGGGGGGCATGCAGGGTGTGAGGCAGCTTTGGCCTGTGCCCGAATGGGGCATCCCACGCTCTTGCTCACTATTGATCTGGATCACATTGGTGCAATGAGTTGCAACCCTGCAGTAGGGGGGCTTGCAAAAGGGCATTTAGTAAAAGAGATCGATGCACTTGGCGGCGAGATGGCAAGAAATGCAGATGCAACTGCAATCCAGTTCAGAACCCTTAATACCAGAAAGGGGGTGGCTGTTCAGGGGACACGAACCCAGAATGACAGAGACATGTATAGGAGAAGGATGAAATCCGTACTTGAACGCCAGAGCAATCTGGATCTCAGACAGGCGATGGTAGAGAGGCTTTTAGTCAAGGATGGAAGGATAGAGGGGGTAGAGACCCATCTTCATGAGATATTTCTTGCAAAGTGTGTGATACTTACAACAGGGACATTTTTAAGAGGACTCATACATATTGGGCTTGAGCACTTTCCCGCAGGCAGGATGGGAGATCCTCCCTCTGTAAATCTATCAAGACAGCTTGAGGAGCTGGGATTTGAAGTGGGAAGGCTAAAGACAGGGACCACACCAAGACTAAATGGAAGGACAATCGATTTTTCTAACTTAGAGATACAAAAGGGGGATGAAAGGCCCAGATTCTTTTCTGCATCTACCGAAAAGATATCGCTTCCTCAACTTCCCTGCTATATCACCTATACCAATCAGAAGACCCATGAGATAATAAGAAGCGGGCTGGATAGATCCCCGCTCTTTACAGGTGTAATAAAGGGAATTGGGGCAAGATACTGCCCTTCCATTGAAGATAAGGTGGTAAAGTTCCCTGAAAAAGAAAGGCATCAGATATTCTTAGAGCCAGAAGGTCTTAATACCATTGAGATATACCCAAATGGAATACCCACAAGCCTCCCTATAGATGTGCAGATAAAGATGGTAAGATCCATTGAAGGGCTTGAAAAGGCAGAGATACTCAGGCCTGGATATGCCATTGAATATGACTATGTAGATCCTATTCAGCTTAAGCCCACTTTGGAAACCAAAAGGATTGAAGGGCTTTTCCATGCAGGACAGATAAATGGCACTTCTGGCTATGAAGAGGCAGGAGCTCAGGGTATCATAGCTGGGATAAATGCGGTCTTAAAGATCAGGGAAGAGGATCCCCTGATCCTGCCCAGATCACAGGCATACATCGGAGTCCTTATAGATGACCTGATCACCAAAGGCACAAAGGAACCCTATAGGATGTTTACATCAAGGGCAGAGTACAGGCTACTTTTAAGAGAGAACAATGCTGACTTTAGGCTAATGGATCTGGGTAGAAGGCTTGGACTTGTATCTGACGAGATATACAGAAAATTTACTAAAAAGAGGAAAGATGTAGAAAGGCTTATGACCTTATTAAATGAGGTAAAATTACGACCTCAAAACTCGGTTCAGGATAGGCTTAAGGCGCTTGGAAGTGCACCAATAAAGAATACCACCTCTCTGGCACAGCTCTTAAAGAGAAATGAACTCAGCATCCAGGATATCGCTACCTTTGATGAAAGGCTAAGAGAGGTATCAGAAGAGGTATTAGAAGAGGTGGAGATAAGGATCAAATATGAAGGCTATATTGAAAGGCAGAAGAGGGAGGTTGAAAGGCTTAAGAAGATGGAAGAGATAAAGATACCACAAGATCTTGACTATAACAGGATTCATGGGCTTTCAAGGGAGGTGAGGGAAAAGCTTTCAAAGATAAGACCCATATCACTGGGGCAGGCATCCAGAATATCTGGAATAACTCCTGCCGCCATAATGGCAATACATATCTTTTTAAAGAAAAATAAGATGGCCTAAGTATATAAACCCGAATTATGCAAGTAATTCGGGTTTATAAAAGTAAATGTTTCTTTTTTGTCTTTAAGCACTTATCATTTTGGTGATTTTTAATCTGGGGTTTGGGGCGTAAGCCCCAAAGTAAATCACGGATACTTGCGAAATCCGGGATTAAAATATGGATCTCTTTTTGAAAAATTCCAGCAATCTCACTCTGTCTGCATCATCTATACGTGTAAATGATATGCCAAGCTCATAGAAGCTCCTCATTCTTCGCTTATTCTTAACGGTTCCTTTAACAAAGACTGAATTGCCCTCTAAAGGAAAGAGGATCTCTATCTCAGATTGCATATCCAGATCTTCAACTGTCCTGAGTCTGATTCCTCCTGCATTTATATCCATTACAGTTCCCACCGCAGGTCTCAAATGGCAGAAAGAGACGGGTAGCTTACCAGGAATCCTTTCATACCTTCTCTTTTCCCTTTTCTGTCTCTGTTCAAAAAATAGGAGTAGCTCCCTCATATCCTTGGATGATATGGCCTCTAAGCTAAGACCTGCTTCAAAACATCCCCCCTTTTTCACCACCCTTTTGATGAGTGCAGATGTAATAATATATCTACCTTCCAATGGTATAGAAAGCTCCATCTCTTTGCCCTCTTCCAGTTCATGCCCTGTCTCTATTCTCATCCCCCCATAGCTGACATCCAGTACATGTGCCCAGGCCTCCTCTATCTGATGGTAGATGGCAGGATAATCACAGAGGTATCTCTCATATCTCCTCCTCTCCTTAGATCTCTTTCCTATTAAATTCTTAAGTATATATTCAATCTCTGCCTTATAGGAGCCGCTAAAAGATATTCCCAATTCATAGGCCCTATCTGTCTTATTTACCCTGACCACCCTTCCAGATGTAACAATAGGTCTTTCATACACAATAAAAAATAGCTCCAATTGATCTCCCACTGTAATAGGCTTAGGGCATAATAGCTTTGCACCACCTGCACTTAGATCAAGGATTCTGCCTCCGCCCATGCTGGAAGAAGAATAAAAGGATATGGATGAATTAAGAGGTGTTCTTGGATCCTTTCTTAGGTTTTTAAGAGTTGAAGCTTTAAGGACACTAATAACCTTATTAATAATAGAGGGATCGTCTGATAAAAATTCAAGTCCTGCTATATGAAATTCCTCTACCTGCCTTATATGGACTATCTTCCCTTCAACTGAAAGCCTCTCTTCCCCCTTGGGGATCCAAAGATCAATCTGAGAGCCCTTTGGAAACCCATAGGAAGATACAAGTCTAAGCCCCCCTTGACTGAAGTCTTTTACCTTTGCCTCTCTCTCTCTGTTGCAGGAAAATCTTACAAAATAATCCACTACTCTCCTTGGAAATCTTCTCTTTTCTCTTACTTCTGCCATTCAATGACGATGATATCAACGACTCATCTTAGGTCAACCATTTTGTTTTAAAATTCTCATAAGGAAAGGGTAGATCTTTCCCTTTCTTTTCATATTCCATATAGTCTAAATTTCTCTCCCAAGATGCCATGGCTGCCTGCATGATATTGTATTTTTCAGATATATCCTTTCTGAGTGCCTCTCCTCCCCCATACCAGATTATAAGTGCTATGGCTAAGGAGGAGATCAGTTCCATCAATGGCATAAACATGGCAAATACCTTTACCTGCTTCATACCAGCAAGATATGTCCTATGATTTAGATCCCTGAACCTCTTATTTTGAAAACCATTTTTTATGAGAGCTTTGAAAAATTCAAAGCTCTCGCTGGATGATCTCTTTTTCATTGATAAATTGATAATTAAGGCACAGAATATATGTCAACTCTAAGATATGGCAGATAAGATAGCATATCTGGATTGCATCTCTGGAATAAGTGGTGACATGTTCTTGGGAGCATGTATTGACCTGGGAGTTCCCATTGAAGAAATTAAGAGATTCCTGAAATTAATAATTACACAATCCTCCATAGAGCTTAAGCCCATAAGAGAAGATAGGCATGGAATTTCGGGAATCAGATTAGAGGTAAAGGGTGAAGATAGCGGAAAGGTCAAAAGCTGGAAAGAGATGGATAGTATGGTCTTAGAGTCAAGGCTTCCCTCTGATTTTAAAAATAGGGTGAGAGAGATCTTTAAGACCCTTGCAAAAGCAGAGGCAAAGATCCACAATATCTCTTTGGATAATGTCCATTTCCATGAACTCGGAAGCTATGATACCATAGTGGATGTGGTAGGAGCGCTATTTTCCATAGATTATTTAAAGATAGAAAGGATCATATGTTCACCACTTCCCTTAGGATATGGCAATATCAAAGGAAATCATGGAATCATACCCATACCCTCCCCTGCCACATTGGAGCTTCTAAAAGATGCCCCTGTATATGGAAGTGGCATCAGAGAAGAGCTTGTAACCCCAACAGGAGCCCTATTGATCAAGGCTTTATGCGATGATTTTGGAAATCTTCCAGATATGGAAATCGATGCCATAGGTTATGGACTGGGAAGCAGGGATTTCCCTCAAAGGCCAAACCTGCTTAGAATAATCTATGGCAGACCCACTATAAGAACTATTTCAGACAATGTTACAGTACTTGAGGCAAATATTGATGACTCTAATCCTGAATGGCTTGGATATCTCATGGAAAGGCTTTTAAATGAAGGAGCGCTTGATGTGACACTTATTCCTGCATACATGAAAAAGAACAGACCTGGGTGTATCCTTCAGGTAATAGGCACCATGGAGAGCATTGATTCATTGATAAAGATCATATTTTCAGAATCTTCCACATTGGGAGTAAGGTATGGTTTTATGAAAAGGAGAGTGCTTGAAAGAATGCAAAGAGAGGTGGAATCTCCATGGGGAAAGATAAAGGTAAAAGAGGTAAAGGATGTAAATGGAAAGATTAATATATTTCCAGAATTTGAAGAGTGTAAGAGGATTGCTCAAGAACAGCGTATCTCTTTAAAAGAGATATATATGTGGGTTACCTCCTTAAATGCAAAATAGAGAATCTAATAGATCTTACAGAAAAAAGATTATTCCAGAGATGCTCTCTACCTGTGCCCATCTGGGATATATGCCTGGGCCTACAGGAACCTATGGATCATTGCTGGCCATACCATTTGTTATCATATCTGAGTACTTTCACATCAAGGAGCTTGTGCTTCTTTTAATAATCCCTTTAGCCATATGGTCATCCCATAAGATGGTAGAAGCTCTGAGAATACCTGATCCTTCTGAGATAATCCTTGATGAAGTGGCAGGAATCTTTGTAACCTTCTTTTTTATAAAGCTAAGCTTTGTGACACTCTTTTGGGGATTTATCTTATTTAGGATATTTGATATAATAAAGCCATATCCCATAAGATGGCTTGAAAGAAACCTGAGTGGTGGTATATCCATTGTAATAGATGATGTGGCAGCTGGAATCTATTCCAATATGGCACTTAGGTTATTTTTTCTTTAATGAACTAAAATATTAACTTAGACTATGTTTGGTGAAATCATAACCATTGGAAATGAGCTACTGTCGGGAAGGACACTGGATATTAATGCATGGTATGCTGCTGGCAGGCTAACTGCATCGGGACTCAAGGTTCAGAAGATTACTACAGTTGGTGATGATATGGAAAAGGCAAAGGTTGCCTTGAAAGAGGCTATAAGAAAGTCTGAATTTGTGATAATCACAGGTGGGCTGGGATCCACTGAAGATGATATAACCAATGAGATAGTGGCAGAAGTGCTTAATAGACCCCTTAGATTAAATGAAGAGATGTTTAGCAGGATAAAGAGGTTTGTGGATAGACGAGGGATTAAGATGTCTCCTTCCATGGAGAAGATGGCATGGATGCCTGAGGGATCAAAGTTGCTGGACCCTAAGGGTATTGCCTGTGGATTTTCCATGGAGATAGATCACACTATACTCTTTTTTTTGCCAGGTGTGCCGGATCAGATGAGGTATCTTATGGACAAGGTGGTAATTCCAATGCTTATTGAAAGGTATCAGACCCTTCCTGTGGTGAGACAACGAATAATAAAGGTGTTTGGAATAAGTGAACCACAGATTGCAGATAGACTTAAGGGCTTGACTAAGTCTAAGAGCCATATATCTTTTGGTTTCTATCCCCAGTTTCCTGAAAACCATATTACCATAACCATGAGGGGTAAAGATGAGGCAGAGATCCTAAGACAGATAGATAAGGTAGAGCAGGAGATAAGGGAGATCTTGGGATACTATGTATTCGGGGTAGGGAATGAATCCATGGAAGCAGTGGTAGGAAGGCTTTTAAAGGAAAAGGAGCTTTCTCTTTCTACCGCTGAATCTTGCACTGGAGGATTACTTGGAAATATGATAACAGATGTGCCTGGAAGTTCCAGATATTTTAAAGGTGGAATTGTTGCCTACAGTAATGATGCAAAACATAAATTATTGGATGTCTCTACACGCACATTAAGAGAGTATGGAGCGGTAAGTGAGCAGACAGTAAAGGAGATGGCAAGTGGAGTTAGAGAGCTTTTTGGAAGTGATATAGCTGTTGCCATATCTGGAATTGCAGGGCCTGAGGGTGGTTCATCTGAGAAGCCTGTTGGAACGGTATTTATATGCCTTGCATCTGATGGGTTAATTGATGCCAGAAGATATCGCTTTTGGGGCACCAGAGAGCAGATAAAGAGACAGAGTGCAATGATGGCCCTTGATTTTATAAGAAGGTATATAAATGGATATCCGATCCTTCCTGGCATTTGAGCTACCTGAATTTGTTAAAGAGGAGTTATCTGGACTCATCCGATCCTTTAATAGGGGAGTTTCAAAGGTAAGATGGGTCAAAAGGGAAAATATGCATCTCACTGTGCTTTTCTTAGGAAATATTAATGAAGAGACTATCCCGGCTATGGCCGAAGATATCTCAGATATCTGTGAAAGGTTTTCCCCTTTTATTGTGAGGATGAAGGGGGTAGGCTGTTTTCCCAATATCCGTAACCCCAAGGTGATTTGGGTCGGAATTGATGGAGAGATAGAGAGGATGGCCAAGTTTTATGAATCCTTAGTTATGAACCTTAGCAAGTATGGAATAAAACAGGAAAACAGGACATATAGGCCCCATCTGACCTTAGGGAGGATAAAGGGAAATTCAAATATAAGAGACAGAATGGTAGGAATGATATCAAAGGGAAGAGAGATAACTGATAAGGAGTTTATTTTGCAGGAACTTGTCCTATTTAAAAGCGATTTAAGACCTCAGGGGCCAATCTATACCAAGCTTAATTCCTGGTCCCTTTTAAAAGATAAGATGGAGGATTAATTATGTCTTTAAAGGATAGGGAAAAGGCCATAGAGGGTGCTATATTGCAGATAGAGAGACAATTTGGAAAGGGCTCCATTATGAAGATGGGAGATCATAGTGTGGTAGAGATCCCCACCATATCCACAGGATCCCTTTCATTGGATATCGCACTTGGTATCGGTGGTGTTCCAAGGGGTAGAATAGTGGAGATATTTGGACCTGAGGCATCAGGAAAGACCACTCTTGCACTACATATTGCGGCAGAGGCACAAAAGGATGAGGGCATGGTGGCATATATTGATGCAGAACATGCACTGGATACCCAGTATGCCAGAAGATTGGGTGTCAATGTGGAAAATCTCCTTCTATCTCAGCCTGATTATGGAGAACAGGCATTGGATATTGCCGAGATCCTGGTAAGGAGTGGCGCCATTGATGCATTGATAATAGACTCAGTGGCTGCCCTTGTCCCAAAGGCAGAGCTTGATGGAGAGATGGGAGATCAACATGTGGGCCTGCAGGCCCGTCTCATGTCTCAGGCACTGAGAAAGCTTACCTCAGCAATAAGCAAATCAAGGACATGTGTGGTATTTATTAACCAGATAAGGACCAAGATAGGGGTTATGTTTGGTAATCCTGAGACCACCACAGGCGGAAACGCATTAAAATTTTATGCATCCCAGAGGCTCGAGATCAGAAAGGGAACTACCCTAAAGGATGGAGATAGGGGAATAGGAAATAGAACCAAGGTAAAGGTAGTAAAAAATAAGATGGCTCCTCCCTTTAAAGAGGCTGAATTTGACATAATATGGGGTGAGGGCATTTCAAAGGAGGGAGAGATAATAGACTTAGGAGTTGCATTGGGGATTGTGGAAAAGAGTGGTGCCTGGTATGCATTTCAAGGAGAAAGGATTGGACAGGGAAGGGAAAATGTGAAACGGTTTTTGAGGGAAAATCCAGAGATAATAAAAAATATTGAAGCTCAGATCAGGGAAAAGACAGGTCTTATTAAGGAAGAGAAGAGGGAAGATAAGAAAAAGTAGCTTTAGAGGTGAGTATATGATAGATTTTAGAGAGATCAGGACAAGGTTTTTGGAATTTTTTAGATCAAAAGACCATGCCATAGTTCCAAGCTCAAGTCTTGTCCCCCATGATGACCCCACCCTTCTTTTTACCAATGCGGGTATGGTTCAGTTTAAGAAATTGTTCTTAGGACAAGAAAAAAGAAGCTATACACGAGCTACATCATCTCAAAAGTGTGTAAGGGCAGGTGGAAAGCACAATGATCTTGAAAATGTGGGATATACCCACAGGCATCATACCTTCTTTGAGATGCTGGGAAATTTTTCCTTTGGTGATTATTTTAAGAGGGAGGCCATTTCGTGGGCATGGGAGCTGCTTACCGTGCATTACAGATTACCAAAAGAGAGACTCTGGATCTCTGTCTATGAAAAGGACGATGAGGCATATGAGATATGGGAAAAAGATATAGGCATCCCTTCTGAGAGGATAGTTAGGCTGGGAGAAAAGGATAACTTCTGGGCAATGGGTGAGACTGGACCCTGTGGCCCATGTTCAGAGATTCTCTTTGATCAGGGAGAGGAGCTGTCTTGTGGCAGGCCTGATTGTGGCCCTGAATGTGACTGTGATAGGTACTTAGAGATCTGGAACCTGGTATTTACCCAGTTTAACAGATCTCCTGATGGAACACTCACCCCCCTTCCCAGACCGAATATTGACACCGGAATGGGCCTGGAAAGGATATGCGCAGTGATTCAGGGTGTAACGTCTAACTATGATACCGATCTCTTTAAAGGGCTTATAGGTGCTATAGAGGATCTATCTGGAATCTCATATGGAAGCGGTCAAAAAGAGGATGTGGCAATCAGGGTGATAGCAGATCACTCAAGGGCAGTTGCCTTTCTCATCTCAGATGGGGTGCTTCCATCCAATGAGGGAAGAGGATATGTATTAAGACGGATTATAAGAAGGGCCATAAGGTTTGGACAGAGGCTGGGACTTAAGGAGAATTTCCTATATCTTATCTCTGAAAAGGTTTGTGATATTATGGGAAAGGACTATAAAGAGCTACTGGATGCCAGATCCCTTATAAAAGAGGTGGTAATAAGTGAAGAAAACAGATTTAGAGATACTCTGTTTTACGGAATAAGGATACTGGAAGAGGAGATTGAGAAGCTAAAGGCCAGAGGAAGTTCACTTATTCCTGGAGATGTGGCATTCAGAATATATGATACCTATGGCCTCTCTGTGGATCTGGTCCAAGACGTGGCAAGAGAAGAAGGGATGGAGGTGGATCTTACTGGCTATAAAGCGGCGATGGAAGAAAGAAGGGCCATATCTCAGAGCTCTTGGAAGGGAAGTGGTCAAAAAGAGATACCCCCATATCTGGCATCCCTTGAGGCAGAGGGGCTGGAGTCTGAATTTCTGGGGTATGAGACATTGAAGTGCTCATCCAGAGTTATTGCCATATTTGTAGATGGAGAAAGGATAGATACAATCCATGAGGGTCAAGATGCAGAGATTATCTTAGATAAGACACCCTTCTATGGAGAGGCAGGAGGGCAGGTTGGAGATACAGGAAGATTGATAGGACAAAAAGGTACATTTAGGGTCAGAGATACACAAAGACATGGATCTTCTATCATAGTCCACAAGGGAAAGATGGAATATGGAACCATATCTTTGGATGAAGAGATTATATCAGAGGTAGATAGAGGCAGAAGATATTCTATTTCCAGAAATCATACCGCCACCCATCTCTTGCATGCTGCACTGAGGGAGATTCTGGGAGATCATGTAAAGCAGTCAGGCTCTTTGGTTGCACCTGATAGGCTCAGGTTTGATTTTAGCCATTTTTCCAAGGTGCATTTGGATACCCTAAGGGAGATAGAAGATAGGGTAAATACACACATAATGGAAAACCATCCTGTAGAGGTGGAGGTGATGCCAAGGGAAGAGGCATTCAAAAGCGGAGCTATAGCCATATTTGAAGAGAGATATGGGGATGAGGTGAGGGTAGTTACAATAGGAGATGGTATAAGTAAGGAGCTCTGTGGCGGAACCCATGTGAGAAGAACCGGGGATATTGGCACATTTAAGATAGTCTCTGAAAGTGCGGTAGGAGCAAATCTAAGAAGGATTGAGGCAGTAACTGGACATAATGCCGTTAAGTTTATGCAAGAGCTCGAAACAGAGCTCAATGAAATTGCAGAGATGCTCAAGACCTCCCCTCTGGAACTTAAAGGCAGGATATCCCAGCTTTTAAAAGAAAGGAAAGAGAGAGATAGAGAGATTGAGAGGCTGAGGAAGAGGCTTTTGAAGGAAGGGGTGGATAAGCTCTTTTCTGAGACAAGAAAGATAGATGGTATCAGGGTATATGTTCAGGAGATGGAGGCAGAATCCCCAAGAGAGCTTAGAGAACTGGGAGATCAATTAAAGCTTAAATACAAAGATTCCATAATCCTGATCGGTTCTAAGACCCAGGATAAGGTGATGCTTTTGTGCTTAGTTACAGGAAAGTTGCAGGATAGCCTAAATGCAAGCGAAATAATCAGAGAGGTCTCAGAGATTGTTGGAGGAAAGGGGGGTGGGAGAGCGGATATGGCACAAGGAGGAGGTAGCCTTACGGAAAAATTTAGAGATGCCCTTACAGGAGTATTTTCCATTGTGGAAAAGAGGCTTAGAGACTCTTAAGAGCTTTCTTTTATCTTTCTTTTACATTCCACGATATATCTTAGGGCCTGTTGGTGAAGCCCCATATCAGGATATTCTTTAATCACCTTTAAAAAGCGCCTAAGTGCGGCCCTATATTTTTTTTGTTTCATATAGAATCTTCCCACATATAATTCGTGTTTACATAGACTGATAATGCATCTTCTAAGATGCATCTGCGCAAGCCTTGAATAACTATTGGTAGGGAATCTTTTAATGAGTCTTTCAAACTCTTTTTTTGAAAGCAGCGTATGAGTCTGGTCCCTATCAGAGCTTTTGATCTGTTTAAAATGACACATCCCCTTTTGATATATCACATAAGGGATCTCTTTGTTGGTAGGATGAAGCCTTTCAAATTCGTCGTATGCATCGTATGCAGAGTCATATTCCCTCTTTAAAAATAGGGCATCTGCCATCTTAAGCTCTGCCACAATGGCATAACGGCTATAAGGGTATCTATCCTTTAGGGACTGAAACAGCTCCGCTGCCTTTTCATAGTCCTTTCTATTTAAGGCGCTCATACCATCATCTAAAAGCTCTTCTGGCCCTTGCTCCTTTTCAGGGCCAAAGAACCTATCGTAGTATGAGATCCCCTTTTCTATAATGACACCACATGAAAACTGAAGTGTTAAAAGGGTAATTATGAGGATTAAACGAAATATGCTAATTTTCATGAGACCTTTGCATAACCCTTTTTTACACTGGGGGTTACACCCCCCAGACCCCCAAAAATTAACTTAAAATAACCCATACTTACAGTTTTTTTATGAGAGCTTTGAAAAATTCAAAGCTCTCTTTCATATCAGGACTCTAAGTATCGCTGTGCAGCAAATGCAGCTGTTGCTCCATCTCCCACAGCTGTGGATATCTGACGAAGACTCTTTGATCTTATATCACCCGCTGCAAAGACCCCAGGGATGGATGTCTGCATATCCTGATCTGTTATAATAAATCCCTGAGCATCCAATTCCAATATTCCTCTTACAAGCTCTGTATTGGGAATTGTCCCTATAAAGACAAATACTCCCTGAACCCCTTTCCTGTAAACCCTGTCTTCCTTAAGATCCTTAAGCTCAATCGCTTCCACCCCATCTGTTCCCACTATCTTTAATGGTATATGACTGAGAAGAGGTTCAATCTTGGGATTCTCCTTAACCCTTTCCTGAAGTATCTTAACCGCTCTAAACTGATCTCTTCTATGGATCAGATACACCTTTCTGACAAACCTGGTAAGATATATCGCCTCCTCCAGAGCACTATCACCCCCACCGATAACCGCAACCTCCTGATCCCTGAAGAATGCACCATCACATGTGGCACAATAGGAAACCCCCTTACCAGTAAAAAGATCTTCTCCCTCAATCCCCACTTTCCTGGGTCTTGAACCACAGGCTATTATCAATGCCCTGCATTCCATTCTGGACTTGGCAGTCTCTACCACCTTTTTTTCATC
The DNA here is from genome assembly GCA_965613025.1 of uncultured bacterium. Classification (GTDB taxonomy): domain Bacteria; phylum Desulfobacterota; class DSM-4660; order Desulfatiglandales; family JALVMZ01; genus CAYTXJ01. The sequence goes on along the minus strand of CBFDUE010000004.1, from coordinate 4,749 downwards.
TGAAATATCCAGAGCGATGACCTCTTCCAGGCTAATTTTCAGATCAAATCTATCTACCTGTTTTCTGATCCTTTCCATCAGTTCAAAGCCTGAGACTCCTTCGGGAAATCCAGGATAGTTCTCTATCCAATCTGTGCTCAATACCTGCCCTCCTGGGGCCATCTTTTCCAAAAGCACCACATCTATCTTGGCTCTTGCGGCATAAAGCCCTGCCGTGAGTCCTGCAGGGCCTCCACCTATGATTATAAGATCCTTCATCTATATCAGCTTTTTAATCTCTTCTTCTATGACGCTCTTGGGCTGAGCCCCAATAATGGTCTGAGCGACTTGGCCATCTTTAAAGAGAATAAGGGTGGGAATGCTTCTTATTCCATATCTGCTGGGGGTATTTCGGTTCTGATCCACATTCATCTTGGCAATCTTTACCTTCCCTGCATATTCCCTTGCAAGCTCCTCCACAATAGGTCCAACCATATGACATGGCCCACACCATGCAGCCCAGAAATCTACCATAGCAGGGATGTCTGAGTGCAATATCTCCTTTTCAAAATTTTCATCAGTAACTTCCAATACGTCGCCCATATGCAAGCCCTCCTTTTTTATTTTTCTGTTATCATGCCCCCCCTGAGATGTCAATATCAAAGCCCCTGAAGATATAGAGCTAACCCTTTTGTCCATCTTTCACTAAGGATCTAAGCCTCTTTAAAAAGGGGCCATCCTCTTTCCACAAAAAACAGCTATCTATCAGATAATCAAGGGCCTTAATATCCTCAAGGGATGAGGGTATGGGATGCCTCTCCCTCAATAGACTTGTCCAAAGTCCATGCATGGCCACATGGCCCATAACGATCACAAGGTGCGAAAGATGGGCACAGCCCTCTTTTCCCCCCATGATTTTGTGAACCTTTTCTCCAAACCCACTCCTTATCTCAAGCCCAACTAAGGATTTCATGCCCTCCTTTGCCTGGGGGCACATCTCATGAGGGTAGTGTAAAAATTCTGCCTCTGCATCCGCTATTACAGGAGGCATTCCCCTTATTAAGATAAGAGCGGATATATGGTGAACCGGTCCCTTATTTTTAATACTTCCATCCATATCATATATATCCACAAATCGCTCATCATGTAAGATGCCTTCTAAGATGATTCCATCATCTACGGGGTAGCTATTAAGCTCAATGGATCGTTTGTGAATAGGCCCCACTTTAAACATCCTTATCCTTTCCCTTAAAGTTTCCATTTTCTAAACCCCTCACTAAAAATTAGTATTCATCCTTCCCAATTTAATATGATAGGCAAATAGCACACCAGATAGAATCATAATCCCCACAGAAAAAATTCCAAAACTAAAGGAGAGGAGATCTCCTGAAAGACCTATCCATGCAGGCACAGCCCCCCCTCCAATAACAAAGGCAGCTGGAACCGTGAGAGATACTGCCACATTGCGTGAACTTGGAGGAGTAAGAGAGGACAGGGCGGCAAATCCAGGTGGGAAAAAACATACAGCAAAAAGGGGTTGAAGAAATACAAAAAAGGGTATCCATCTTCCCCCGACCATACCGAGAAGAATGGTAAAACATCCTGTAATCAAAAACACTCCCATTAATGTCCTTTTTGGCCCTAAGCGGTCATTAATAAATCCTGACACTAAACCCATAATTATTCCAGAGATTCTGGATAGTGCAATCAGGGTATTGGCCCAGCTCCGTTCCATTCCATGTTCAACTACCAGAAAGAGGGGAAGCATGGTGTATATGCCCAGAGAGCCACTTATACCTAAGCTAAAAAGGATAACCATTATCCAAAACACAGGCATAGTAAAAAGATCTTTTAATAGCAGGAGATTTGGAGCTTCTCCATAAAACCGTCCTCCCCTTCCAGCCAAGGCAAAAAGGATCCCTAAGGATATGGATATACCCCCTATTGCCATCAATACCCCTTTCCAGGAAAGATATCTCATTAAGAGTTCAGCCACTAATGGTGTGATGACAAAGCTTATATTGGGAGCAAGTTCATGAACAGCTATGGCCTTTCCCCAATGTTCCTGACTTACAAGCTCTGTAAGGGTGGCAATACCGGATGGAAGATAAAGGCCTGCCGCAAGTCCTAAAAATAAAAGAGAAAGACGGATCTGCCATAGATTATTACTCAAGGAGATTCCCATTAAAACAACCCCAAGCCCCATGGCTGAAAGGATTATGGTGTTTCGATGGGAAATTCTACAGGATATAAAGCCAGACCCTATAAGGGAGATGAAATATCCAACAGAGATTATAAAGAAAAATGAGCCAGCATGGGCATGATCAATGCCAAGATCAGTCTCTATTATGGGCATAAGAGGGCCAAATATAATCCTTGACATGAAGTTTAACAAAAAGATTGAGGTCAAAAAAAGTAAGCTCTTTAATTCAGGTAAGCCCCGCATGGGGCCTTAATATCATAAAAATAAAATCTGTAAATAAAAAAGTCCCCTTTCAATTATTGTTGAAAGGGGACCATAAATCCAAACTCTCTAATAAGGGGCTATTTCACTCTGGGTAATACCTCCTTAGGTTTTGTGGTATTGCCAGTAGCATTGGGATAATCCACTGCCCTGTAAGCCTTTTGGTTATGTTTTAATAGCTCCCGAGCCTCTTTCATGAAATCATTGAACCTCTCTTTACAATCATAAAATCCATGCCACCAGGCGTAATCAGGTGCCATCATAGCCGCACCCATCCTCGCCCTTCTTCTAAAAGTTTTCAACCCAGAGCTTGCTGTGGCACTGCATACATATCTCTTTCATCTTCTCTCTCTCTACCATCCAGTTGGTCTTTGCAGGAAATGGCTTAAAATCCTGAGGTCTTACGGTTAAAGGTGCCTGAATCTCCCAGGATAACCTCTCTGTTACATCATGGCTGGTTAGCACACTCCCTGAACCTGACATATGACAGGAGGCACACACAGGGGCTCTGTAATCCACACCAGGTGTCCATGTCCCTGGAGCTGCATTCCAATTATAGTCATCACCATGTGCGGTATATATATCCCCATGCTTGGATTCCATAAATATCTCTATCTGAGGATGATCAGGTCCGAGATGGCATTGACCACATGCCTCAGGCTTCCTTGCCTCCATAACAGAGAACCTGTGCCGTGTATGGCAACTTGTGCAAGAGCCCCTACTTCCATCGGGATTTATGCGACCCACTCCCACATTGGGCCAGGTGGCAGGATCCAATTTCCCATCTTTTACCTTAATAATTGTTCCATGACAATAAAAACACCCTGTGACCCTTTCATTATCGCTGTTCATCCCCTTGTTTAACCATGGATCTATCTTCCATATTATCTCCAATGTATTTGCATGCTTACTCCTGCTATACTGCTTAACCTCATCAGGATGGCACCTGGAGCAGTCCTTTGGTGAAACTACAGCAGTAACTGGAACCTTATATTCCTTTGTCCCATATTTCTGATCTGAACGCTCATACTGTTTGTAGTGCTCCACACTGACATCGGGGTCAAATTCTTCGGCCTTGTGGCAATCAAGGCAGGTAATATTTGCAGATGCATGACGGCTGTGTGCCCAATCAGCAAATATCCCAGGACTCTCTTTTCTATGGCATTCAATACATGCAATAACCTCTTTTGGCATGCTCCTCTCTATCCTGAACTCTTTTTCCTTTGGCTGATTTGGAGCTGTTTCAGCAATTACCGTAGGATAAGAAAAGAAAAACAATAATACTACCATAATAATTCCAAAAAGAGCCCTTTTCATTGTAGCCCCCTTTCTATGTGCCCTTAAATTGTTTATAATCATAAAAATCCCTTGCATTGTGAACCAGATTCCTATGACAGTCCACACACCTCTTTTCATATCCCGGCCTTGCATAGATCACATCTCTATGGGCAAGCATTGCTCCCCTCTTATCCGGAATATATAGGAGATTACGATGACATTTCTGGCACTGCTCATTTTTAAAAGATGCATAGGCATTCTTTCGTGCCCTTTCCCTGTCATATTCCTTTCCCATGAAATGAATTATAATATCCTTAATTCCATGGGCTGTCTTGGAATAGAAAAAATTAAAGGTATCATGAGGAGCTGGGAGGTGACAATCCATACAATCTGCTACAAATCCTTGAGCATTATTTACATGGGTGGAGGTCTTCCATGTATTATATGCAAACTGAATCTCATGACAAGAAGCACAAAATTGGGGAGTAGAGGTTCTTACCATGGTATAATAGGTTATACTAAAAAGAGGGAATGCAATTAATACACCTATTACAATTAATATTATTCCTTTTATATACCTTTTCACGGTTCCATTTTAACATAAACTATAAGTAAAAATAAGGTAAAATTTTAATCCTATATCCATTGACCCTATTTTAGAGATTGTGATATTAATCTTTATATGTTCCTAAGCACTGGATCTAAAATCCCCTTCAAATATGTTATCCTTACATCACTAACTTGCTAATTCCCTGTGGTTTGCCACAGGGTTACCTTATGTAGTAGTGTGGTTATGTGGTTAGAAGTAAGAATCAAGGGGATGAGGTAAAAAAGGGATATCATTGTGCATGGCAGATACATTCCACATAGTATTTCCAGTTAAGTATAGGAGGGCGTTATTGGATGGAGGAGTGGTAGAGATAATAAAAGAGACAGCTGTAGGGATACAAGGAGAGGTATGCGATAGAGTTTGAAGCGTTGGGGATGGATAGAGATCATATTCATATACTTTGTAGTGCTCATCCTAA